>JAUVDD010000133.1 GCA_030595525.1 Puniceicoccales bacterium | reverse complement strand
AAAACGAAACCACCCATGGCCATCATGATCCACATCATCTGAACTGTTTGTTCTCCAAGCAGTGCACCTGCGATGGGTTCGACGGTGGCCACCTCGAAGTCCCCATTGATGTCAGGATAAGTTGTTGCCAGTGTTTTGATGAGACCCGTCATTTCGAGAGTGGCCTCTTCAAGGTTGATACCGTCATTCAATCTGCCCATGACGTTGATGGACCAGTCTCCTCTATTCAGGTTATCCCAATTTAATTGTGGATTCAATGGTACCCAGACATCATCTTGTCCTGGGAATTGGAATCCTTTAGGCATAACACCAATCACGGTTCCGATTTGACCATTGATTGTAGCCGTCTTTCCAAGAACCCCCGGATCCCCACTGTAGTGGTTTTTCCATGCTGCATAGCCCAGAATCAAAACCGGAGCGGCTCCCTGTTGGTTTTCCTCGGCGGTAAAATTTCTTCCTATTAACGGCTGGATTTTCAGGATATCCATCCAGGTATGCGAAATCCGAGATCCTGTGAAACGAATGGGATTATTGTCTATACTGACGTTAACGGTGCCACCAAACCAAGCTGCAAGGTTTTCAAAGCTCTTCTGTTCACGATTTATGTCCTGGAAATCCAGTACGGGTATACCGGTGTTCCATTGCTGTCGTTCCTTGTTCCACCTTTTGACGAACATCAATTCATGTGGATCCTCAAATGGGAGGCCCCTAATGACGGCACCATTGATGACACTGAACATTGTAGAGACAGCACCAATACCCAGTGCTAATGCAATAACTGCAATAAGCGTAAAGGCAGGGCTCTTAAATAAGAGGCGAAACGCAAAGCGAAAACTTCGTAACAGATAGTCCATGGAATTGTTTGGATGATTACTCGTATCGCAGCGCTTCCAGAGGAGAGAGGTTGGCTGCGCGGCGAGCGGGAATGAAAAAAGCAAGTGTGGCCACGCCGAAGAGGGTCAGCAGTACGCCAAAATATACGGATGGATCAGTCGGGTTGACTCCAAAGAGGAAATCTCTGGTCAACTGGCCGACCAGGAAAGCCAAGCCGGTACCGATCAGCAACCCGAGAGCTAACTGGATAAACCCCTGCCTGAGCACTTGGCTGACAATACCAAACGTGCTGGCACCCAGTGCCATGCGGATACCAATTTCACGTCTTCTACGGCTGACGTTAAAGGCTAGCATTCCATAGACACCGATGGCCGACAAGAAAAGGGCCATAAGTCCGATAACCAGAAAGAAGTTGGCCATCATTCTGAATGGGTAAATCTGGTCATCCACGAACTCTTTCATGGTTTTGGTAAAGTATACCGGCAAATTCGGATCGATTGCCAGGATAACATTCTGAATAGCTTCCTTGAGCTCATCCATATCGGAACTCCCTGTCCGAACAACGAGTGACATGAATGTGGACTCTGTAGCGGTGTACGGAAGATATACTATAGGCTCATCCTTTGTTGGCTTGGTGAACCCCGATACGCGGATTGTCGGTACGACTCCCGTTACGGTCAGATACTCAGTCTGCTCCTCGCCAATGGATACCAGTTTGCTGATTTTGTGGCCAATTGGATCAACGCCAGCAAGGCAGGTTTCTGCAAATGCCTGATTAACGACCACAGGAATCCCATCGCTGTTATCAAATTCATCATCAAAGATTTCTCCTTTAATTGGAGCCAATCCATAGGTATCGAAATAATCCTTCGAAACTGACTCCGAGTAGGCGTGGTCAAATTCAGGGTTAGCGTTCACATCGTGATTCAACAAGAAGGCTTGCCTGTAGTTCCCATGTTGGGCGATCCAACTGGTAACAGCCACATCATCCACTCCCGGCACTTGTTTTACTCTCCTGGTCAGTTCTTTGAAAAAAGCATCTCTTTCAGGTTCCGTTGGATAATCTGCCGGAAATAGCCCCATCCGCATAGTCAGGAATTCTTCACCGTTATATCCGGGATCGATATTCGCCATTTTATAGACATTCCTGGTGATCAATCCCGCACCAAAAAGCAGGGCACAAGAAAAGGCGATTTGCACAATGGCCAGAAGTCGGGTCATTCGACCTAGCCTGAAACTGGTCGAAGTGTGAGATGTATCCTTAAGCATCTCATTGAGATTAACCTTGGATGACTGCCATGCAGGAATGAGACCTGATATGAGAGCGGTTGATACCATCACGACAATGGCAAAAGTGAAAACACGCCAATCCAGCTCAAAACTCATCCAATAAGGTATCTCATAAACAGAGGAGGACATGCTCGCATCCACCGCCCAGGCGGCATAAATGAGTCCACCGATGGCACCAAAGAAAGAAAGGACCAGGCTTTCTGTCAGCAATTGTCTGATGATGCGACCACGGCTCGCTCCAATTGCTGAGCGGATGGCCATCTCGCGTCCCCTGCTGAGTGCTCGGCCAACCAAGAGATTGGCCACATTGGCACAGGATACCAACAGAACAAAGATGACCGCTCCCAAGGCAGCTACCAGAACGGAATTGGTAGCACTGTTCAGTTCGAATTTTCCGAACGGTTTAAAAGTCAATCTGGTATCGGCTTTGTCTTCCAGGGTTATGTTTGTCCATTCTGCAAAGGCCTTATCAAGAGTTGCTTGAATATCGTCATCTGAAAAATCCGGTGAAATTCGAGCACTAACAAAAACCTGGGAGATGTGCTGTTTATCATCGTCACGAGGATTTGTATTAACAGGCATCCAGACATTCACCTGATTTACAAAATGAAATCCTTCTGGCAGGACCGCGATTATCTCATGATCTATTCCGTTGGCGCGAACGACCTTTCCGATGATATCCGGATCTCCAAGGAATTGATTTTGCCACGCCTTGTGACTGATCATTAATTCACTTTGTCCATCTCTCGAAAACGGGTCCTCGGAAAATGATCTGCCCAGAATGGGTTCGACTCCAGTTGTTCCTGGAAACTCGGTAGTTACATAACCACCATTGTATCGCTCCGGGTGGCCTTTTCCGCTGATGTTAATCGTTCCCGGAAAGTAGGCCATAGTTTCCGTGAAACAGTCGAGTTCCTTCAAGTCGTCGTAATGTTCCAGAGGAATCGCCATTTCCTTCATCCCGGCTTTCGTGTTAACCAGAAAGACGGTTTGCAGGCTGTCCGGATCCTTGAAGGGAAGTGGCTTGAAAAACATGCCGTTCAGGGTGCTGAAGGCAGTCACCGACATTCCAAGACTGAGCGACAAAGCAACAATCGCCAATATGGTCAGTCCGGGTCGTTTAAAGAAAACCCGGAACGCATAGAGAAAATCTGAAATGAAGGTGTCCATACTGAAAGATGGTCAACGAGGAATCAAGCTTCAGCAGGTAGTGGGAAATGTTCTACATCAGTCTCTTCATCGACTATTTTTCCATCAAACAAGTGGACGATACGATTGGCTACGTGAGCATACCTGTCATCGTGAGTAACCATGCAAATGGTGGTGCCTTCGTTGTTCAGATCGGACAGCATGTCCATGACAACAGAACCGTTCTTGGAGTCGAGATTACCAGTCGGTTCATCCGCGAGAAGGATCTTCGGATTACCAGCCAGCGCCCTTGCTACGGCAACACGTTGTTGCTGCCCACCGGAGAGCTGGCTGGGAAGGTGCTTTTGTCGATGGAGCATTTCGACCTTTTCCAGGGCAGCTGTGGCCATCTTGCGGCGCTCTGCCTGTTTTAATCCGCGGTAGGCCAGCGGCAGCTCAACATTCTCAATCACCGAGAGGTCACCAATCAGGTTAAAACTTTGGAAAATGAACCCGATTTCCCTGTTCCGGATCTTGGCGCGTTGCTCAAGGGACAGATTGGAAACATTGTTTTCATTCAGGATGTAATCCCCGTCGGATGGGCTCTCCAGCAGTCCCAGAATTGAGAGAAGAGTTGATTTCCCACAGCCCGAAGGGCCCGAGATCGAGATGAACTCTCCCTTTTTAATCTCAAGATGAATTCCCGAGAGAGCGTGTGTTTCAATTTCATCAGTCAGGAAGACTTTAGTGATGCCATCTAGTTTAATTAATGTATCGGACATGGTGTTTTCGAGTTAAAGGTTCTTTGTTTCTGGTTGTTGTTAATTGAGACGAAGACGTTCATTGTCATCATATTGGCTGGTGTCGGAGAGAATGATTCGGTCACCTGCGATCAGGCCGGAAATGACCTGTATTTCGCTCACTGAGCTTTTACCAAAAGTGACTTGGGCCCGTTGTGCGGATTCGCCATCCGGTGTCAGTTTGAAGATTCCCATCGTACCGTTTTCCCTTGCAGAGGAGGAGCGTCCCACGAAGAGCACATCTCCAAGACTAGCCAAACTAATAATGCCTTCCACGGTGAGATCAGCACGAGCACCACGCGGAAGATCACCCGTAAGAGTAACATCCACATCCACCGTACCGGCGACCACCGTAGGATTCACTCGGGCAACCTTACCTGCAACTGTTCCGTTACGCGTGTCGATTGTGGCATCTTGTCCAATCTGGATGTCTTTTGCCTGGGTTTCAGGAATCCTGACAACGGCCTTCAAGCGGGTAGGGTTGGCTACTTGTGCGAGCTGTGTCCCGGTCGCAACCTGTTGACCCTCCTCTAGTGGCAGACGTTGCAGGACACCAGTCAGGCCGGCTTTCACGGATAAATCGGCAACTTGGTTTTTCAATAAAGTAACACGTTCCTCTTCCTGGGAGACAGCGGCCAAAGCAGGTGCCAGGTTCTGTTCAACCTGCTGGCGACGCGTATCCATTCTCCTTTGCATGATAACCGTCTGCCGATCCAGTTGCTCCTTTACCAATCGGGATTTCAGCAAGTCCCTTTCGGCAACAAGTCCCTCGGCGAATAGTTCCTCATTCACCCGGACATCCAGTTTGGCATTTTCGAAATTGGATTCCAATTGAGCCAGCTGAAATTCCATCTCCAGTAAACTGTCTTCCTCACGGACCCGTTGGTTTGCCAGTTGTGCTTGAGCGGATACCAACTGCAATTGTGCGCTGCGGTAGTTCTGTTCCAACTCAGGATTTCCGAGTTGGAGAATAACGGTTTCCGGAGTCACACTGGCACCCGGAAGGATATGGATCTCTTCCACGCTTCCATTGGTTTGTGCGGTCAACCAACGCAGATCGACAGGGATCAGCGTCCCGATTCCACGTACATTAATCTCCAGCGGTCCACGCTTTACCGCTCCGATCCATACTGAGGAACGATCAACCGAGGGAGCGGCGGGATCCATTGAGAAAAGAGCCGCTCCTGCAATAATCAATATGACCAAGCCGATCGACCCGAAGGTGATCTGACGAAGACGTTTCTTTATCTTTAAATCATTTCTTACGATATCCATGGAAACTGAATCTAGTTTAGAACAAGCCTTAATTTAACATTCTAAGCAATGAGGGTGCCAGAATTGAGAAAAC
>JAUVDD010000020.1 GCA_030595525.1 Puniceicoccales bacterium | reverse complement strand
CCTTGGTTTCTTCATATAAGGTCCGAATGGCCAACTGGGGGATAATGTGGTCACTTTCATCAAACTGGAAGGGATACTCCTCGCGCCAGCCATACACCTTGTTGTTCCACTCGGTGATTTCGGGTTTCTTGAAATTACGTTCCTTTGCCAACTCGATCAGTCGTCGCAAAGCGTACTTGATTTCCGAGTGAACAGGGAATTCGACCACCTTGTTTTTGTCGTGTTCAGACTTGTCGATATCGATGTGGGCAATGGTTGCTTCCGGAGCAAATTTTGAAATCAAACCGGTGATGCGGTCGTCAAAGCGCGCGCCCAGCGCGAGCAATAGTGAACTTTCACAAACTGCCCAGTTGCCGGAAACACAACCGTGCATCCCGAACCAACGCAGGCTCTGCTGGTGGTTTTCATCAAATCCACCAAGTCCCATCAATGTGGAGGTTACCGGGAACCCGGTCAGCTCAGCGAATTCCTTCAACTCAGCTTCAGCTCCACCGCTGACAATTCCTCCACCGATGTAAATAACCGGACGTGTAGCTTCCGCACATTGGTCAAGAATGGCGTTCAACTCGTCGTCAAACGCTTTGGGTTCATGCTTGTACCCATTGATCATCATTTCAGCGTCAAGAGCAGCCTGAAGCTCCTTGCCACCAATCATGGTCTGCTGGACATCCTTTGCTATGTCGATGACAACAGGTCCAGGACGGCCGGTCCGGGCAATATGGAACGCTTCCTTTACGATTCTCGGGATATCCTTGATATCCAGGACCAGATAGGAGTGCTTCACGATCGGCAGAGTGATGCCGAAAATGTCTGTTTCCTGGAAGGCATTTTTACCGATAAAATTCTGATGGACCTGACCCGTGATGGCGATCATTGGAATGGAATCCATCTGGGCATCAGCGATACAGGTGACGAGATTTGTTGCTCCGGGGCCACTTGTAGCCATGCAGACACCTGTTTTGCCGGTTGCCCGGGAGTATCCGTGAGCCATGAATCCGCATCCTTGTTCATGACGTGGCAGGATTGTGCGGATCTTGCCGGACTTGACCAGACCCTGGTGGATTTCCATGGAAGCACCACCCGGGTAGGCGAAAATGACTTCGACATTTTCCCGCTCCAGACATTGTACCAGCAGGTCCGCACCTTTGACTGGCGCCAGCTCGGAAGCGGGTATGGTTGCTTGTTCGGGGTTGTTGGGTTGGGATTGTGATGTCATTTTCATTTTTGCACAGTTAATTCATTCCGGTTTCCCGGAAAGCGGTTGTCAAGCAGGCAGCAACAGTTAGCAGCCCGCTTTAGGCGACGACTAGGACCACCAGCTCGACTAATACGAGATTCAGAGCGTATGGGATCCGTGTTTTCACTTTGGTATATTTATAAAGGTTCGTCGCAAATGTTCGGAGGTCAGAAAAGAACGACTGTTGAAAAAGGCAAGAGATTTTCGGTTAAAAACGGATTTGAAGAAAATCAGACATTGCAGATTGGTGATAGTGACGCCCTAATATCGATATGTCCCGAATACTTTTTCTTGGTGATATCGTTGGCAGGTCTGGAAGGCAGGCTGTGATTCAGCATATCCAGGCAATCCGTGAAAAGGAGCAAATCGACCTGGTGATCGTCAACGGTGAGAATGCCGCTGGCGGGTCCGGGTTGACAAAAGTCATTGCGGAGGAATTGCACGCTGCCGGCGTCGACGGCATCACTCTCGGGGACCATTGCTGGGACCAGCGGGGATTCGAAAAGGAGATAGATGACCTGCCTTTCATTTGTCGCCCATTCAATCTGTTTAAGGGGAGTCCGGGGAAGCCGCATCTGGTGCTGGAGGTCGATGGCCTGCGCCTTGGGGTGGTGACAATGTTGGGTAATCAACTGGTGAAAATCAGTTCGGCAGCAGGATTTCCGGTGATTGCAGAGTACATCGATTCGATGCGTGAAGAATGTGACAGCATCCTTGTTGAAACCCATGCGGAAACGACTTCAGAAAAAATGGCGCTGGGATGGTACCTGGATGGCCGGGTTGGGGCAGTAATTGGAACCCACACACATATTCCGACCGCGGATGCGAGAATCCTTCCCCGTGGGACCGGATACATCACCGATGCGGGAATGAGTGGCCCCTATGATAGTGTACTGGGAAGGGATATTGAGCCGATTATTCGGCGATTTATCGATGGAATGCCCCGACGATTTACTGTGGCGGAGAAAAACGTCCAGTTGCATGGGGTCATTTTCGAAGTGGAAAAGGGAAAACGCGGTTGCCAGAGCTTTGAGCGCTTCAAGATGGTGGTCGATTAGGAGGTTGTTTTGACAGGCAAGGATGCCTGTCATCCATACGACACCGAGGAACCTATTCGATACCGGAGGACAGGCTTCCAGCCTGTCATTTACTTCATGGATGCTCGATTGCCTTAAGGAAGGCGGCACGGTCGGGTGCCTTGAAAAAGGCGGTACCAGCAACGAACGTATCAACGCCCTCTTCACGACAAAGCTGAGCTGTATTCAGGTCAACGCCACCATCCACTTCCAATCGGAAATTCAGCCCGCGTTCCTTACGCCATGCATTGAGCAAACCCATTTTTGGCAAGGTGTCTTTTATGAAACTCTGACCACCGAATCCCGGCCACACAGTCATTAACAGAATCAAGTCGACTTTATCCAAATAGGGAAGGGCCGCTTGCGCGGGAGTGGCTGGGTTTAAAACAATCCCACATTGCCGGTCAGCATTCCTTATACGATCCAATGTGGCATCAACATCATAATCGGGTTCGATATGAATAGAAACCAGATTGGAACCAGCATCCAGAAAGGCATCCAAGTGCTTATCTGGATTATCAAGCATGAGGTGTGTATCGAAAAAGAGATTGGAGTCCCGTTTGCGCAAATCCGCTACCGTTTGTGGGCCAAAGCTGAAATTTGGCACGAAATGACCATCCATGATGTCCAAGTGAAGCCACTTGATTGGGAGTTCTTGAACAATCTTCAGTCCCTCCACCAGCGATGAATGGTCAGCAGCCAGAATGGAAGGAGCCAAACGAAGTTCGTGTGGAGCAATGCCAGACATGGTTATTTTCCGGCTTCGATGTTGTCCCAATCAAGACGCTGCAGGATTTTTTCTGCTAATCGATCAGCAAGTCCTGGGGTTGCGCTGGTTCGGGCATCGGTCAAACTGGGTTGGGCATACAAAATCTGGTCGCTGGACATTTCTATGACCTTATTGGCACCCCAAGGCGCGGGTAGTTCGCTGATCCATTCAACCGCCACGCGTACTTCTTCATGAAAGGAGAGGGGCCTACCTGTATCTCGTGGATCCCTGGCCATGGTGCGTTTCTCGAGTTCAAGGACCGTTACATGCAATTTTGCTTCGGCTTGATCCTGTCCCACGAGTTCCCAGTTGGGTGAATGGGCGAGCTTTTCCCTCAAGTTGCGGGACAGTGGAGCGATGATCTGAGGAATGTCCGATTCGTTCACCACCGGTAAAACGGCGATTTGAATAGGCTCCTGCTTCGGCACAAGAGGTGAATAGTTGGTGCATCCGTTCAAGCCCATGACGAGCACGGCAAGCATCAGGCTGAAGCGGATATATGGATGCATGATCAGGAAACGAACCGTTTAAACAGGCGGCTGACAAAAGACTTCTGCTTTTGTTGATCGGGCGAGGTTGGGTCCGGAGGAGTCCAATTGGCCCGAATAGCTTCAATTTGCTCAATGTAACCACGGGCAGTGAACGCCGATTCGGAGTCAGGTGCAGTCGTGATTGCTTCATTGAAGAAGATTTCCGCAGCCTGATACCAGCGACGATATTTGAAATAATACTGTCCGATAACCAGCTTACTCCTCGCATAGACATCTTCCATGTCGGCCAGGCCTTTTTCAGCCCGTTCCAGTTCCTCGTTTGTTGAGAATAGAATGAGGAAATCCTCAAAGTAGGAAATTGCTTCACGGGTAGCTCCCTGATCGTACATGGGTCCTTGAACCAGTTCAGCGAATGTTTCCGCCAATGACAGGTAAGCATCATCCGCCAGCAAACTGGAGGGATAGGAATTAATCAGCCGGTCCAGAGCGTCGATTGCCACTGCAATTTCATTCTGGTACTGGCGAATCAGGGCGACGTTCATCAAGGCAAGCGGGGCGAGATCGGAGTAGGGGGCATTTCGGATCACAATCTCGAAGTATTCTACTGCCCGGTTGTATGCCCTCGATGGAATGACGAACATGAATCGAACTCCATCCCCGTCTGCCTGGGCCAACGCAATCTTGAATTGGTATTCGACAATCTCGTTGAATTGGGGGAAATCCGGATGATAGATCAAAATCGACTGGAAAGCAGCGAAGGATT
Source organism: Puniceicoccales bacterium (assembly GCA_030595525.1). Classification (GTDB taxonomy): domain Bacteria; phylum Verrucomicrobiota; class Verrucomicrobiia; order Opitutales; family Oceanipulchritudinaceae; genus Oceanipulchritudo. The sequence goes on along the minus strand of JAUVDD010000020.1, from coordinate 8,514 downwards.
TCTTCCAATCCTTCCGGTCGTACCGGATCACCGCGGAGTTGAAGAGAGCTTGTGCGGTGAAGCTGGATGCAGGATATTCTTCATAAATCTCCTTATACATCCTGAGCGCTCTCCGCATACGGCCATCACGCTCGGCAGCCACAGCTTTTTGATAAACTGGACGAGCTTGCTCAGTCTGGATAGTGGGCGAAATGTCGATGGGAGCTTCTCTCCACCAGAATAAATTTATTGCGTGTACCGGAGGTAGCACGAATAGCAGGCTAAATAGAATAAGGGAAAACCTCGTCATACGTTTTTAATTGCAGATGAATTCTGTCTCAGAGCAAACCATTTTCCTTAAATGTATTGGAAATCGTATCAATCTGAGTTTATTGCCAACGAATCACTGCGCTGGCCCATGTTAAACCGCCTCCGAATGCCACCATCAGAATGTTGTCACCTGGGCGGATCCGACCATTTCGATAGGCTTCATCGAGGGCGATCGGAATTGAAGCAGCTGAAGTATTCCCGTACCGGTCCAAATTGATTTTGAAACGATCCAAGCCCACATTAAGACGCTGTGCGAGTGCTTCAATGATACGGTTGTTGGCTTGGTGCGGCACGACAATGTCCACATCATCAGCGGTCAGGCCGGATTTTTCAAGCACATCGCTGGCACTCTGGCACATGACACGAACGGCGTGTTTAAAGACCTGGTTACCTTGCATTTGGATTTTATGCATGGAGCGTTCGATGGTCTCAACGGTAGACGGACTGGCGCTGCCACCACCCGGTACCATGAGGATATCGGTTTCTGAACCATCGGCACCTGTCAGGATGTTTAGAATCCCGACATCTTCCTTGTCGGACTTGCTGATAACAACAGCACCAGCTCCATCGCCAAAGAGGACACAGGTGGTCCGGTCTTCCCAGTTGGTGATGCTTGAGAGTTTTTCCGCACCAATGACCAGGGCATGCTTGGTGCCGTTCACAGCCATCAATCCACGGGCGACATCCATCGCATAAATAAATCCAGAGCAGGCTGCTTCGATGTCGAATGCAGGGATTTTGCCCATTCCCAGCTTTTTCTGGACAAAACAGGCCGTGTTAGGGAATGGCATGTCGGGAGTCACCGTTGCCACGATGATCAAACCGATATCATCGGTTTCCAATCCTGCGTTTTGGATGGCTTCCTTGCCAGCTTGTGCAGCCATGTCGGAAGTCGTCATATCGTCATCTGCGATACGGCGCTCGCGGATGCCTGTGCGGGAACGAATCCACTCATCTGTCGTTTCCACAATCTTGGATAGATCATTGTTGCTGAGGACTTTGGGCGGTGTAAAGGAACCGACGCCCGAAATAATCACTGAATTGCCTTTAAGCTCGCTCATGATAATAGTGCTGCCGAAGTGTCTTGAATGGTTCCCCTCTGTCAAGGAAGGGATGGAATCTTATTAAATTGAGGGCTCAATATCGCCTGTGGCGGTGAGCTCGTCTGCCAAGGTTTCGTTGGCGGTTGCGATGGCGGAAACAGTATGGGAACCAATATCATGTTCAACAGCTGTAACGGCAATCCGGATTGCATTGGCAAAGGCGATCCTGTTGCTGGAACCATGTGCCTTGAGGACAGTTCCCTTGAGACCGAGGAGTGGTGCGCCTCCGTACTTCTTGGGATCCAGCCGGTCTTTGGCGCTTTTCAGTCCACCTTTCATCATCAGGGCACCGGCGATCCGAATTGGAGATTTCTTCACTTCCTCAGTGATGAGGTTTTTCATCATTTTCCAAAGGGATTCACAGGTTTTGAGAATAACATTTCCCGTAAATCCGTCAGTTACGACGACATCGACCTCATTGTTGAAAATCTGGAATCCCTCAATCAGCCCGACATAATTAATTTGTTTGGCTACACCTTTAAGAAGTAGATGGGCTTGGTTTGTCAGGTCCGTACCTTTACCTTCTTCCGTCCCGATTGAGAGCAATCCGACCCGCGGATTTTCAATTCCGAGGGCATCCTTTGCATATTGATTCCCGAGAATTGCATAGTGAAGGAGGTTTTCGGGACGAGCTTGTGGATTGGCACCAACATCAAGAACCACGAACTTATTACCCATACTTGGCCAGACCGAGGCCAGCGCCGGCTTTGAAACACCATCAATGGGTCTCAGTTTAAGAGTACTACAGGCCATTAAGCTACCGGTGTTCCCGCAACTGACTGCTGCACCACAGGTACCATTCTTTACCAGCTCAACCGCTCTGACAAGTGAGGCATCCTTTTTGCTTTTCAGGCTCTGGATGGGTTTTTCATGCATCCCGATTACCTGGGAAGCATGGAAAATCTCGATCTGAGGATGTTCAGATAAGCCTTGTTCGGCAATTTCCTCTTTAATGGTTGGTTCATCGCCAACCAGAATGACTTTATCCTGTACCCAACCCTCTTTCAGGGCCATTTCCACACCTGCCACAACCTCGCCGGGGCCCATGTCTGAACCCATGACATCAATCGCGATTGAAAGGGAAATATTGGGAGTGGTCATCTCTTGCAAAAAAAAACGGCCTGCTAGAGGCCGTGCAAGGTAAAAGTCTGTTTTTAAAGTATCTGTTACGCTTCTACGTCAACCACTTGACGGCCGCGATACATGCCATTGGCGGGATTTACCCGGTGTGGGCGGAAAAGAGTACCATCGGTCGGGTCCTTGGCCAACTGTGGGGCCCCGAACTGGTTGGCTCCACGACGTTTGCGTGAGCGTTGCTTGGATTGTTTACGTTTTGGCTGTCCCATGATGAAAAGGTTTTGCGTTTATTCTTATATGGAAAACCGATGAAAAGAACAGGGCGAGGTGGAGGCGTCAAGGATATTTGCTGACTGGTTATTGAGGAAAAATAATGAATTCGGAAGGGTCGGGAATATGCGCGGCGGATTCATCTTCCTTCGGGGCGCGGAATGGATCTGTTTCAGATTCCTCAAACTCGAGATCACATGAGGATTCGATAACCATTCCGGGCACTTCGGGGGTATCTGATTCCTTAGGAATATCAAACATCTGGGTTATCCGACGAGTGCCTGGGGTCAGTATTTCGCCGGAATTTCCCGGGATGCCCTGTCCTTTGAGGATCATAAACAAGCAAGGATAGCACAAGCGCTCATATTGTTTCTGGAATTCACGAACGAACGGCTTCGAGGCATTTGTCCGGTTACCCAACAGAACAATATCTGAATAATAAATACATGCATCCAGCCATCCCTTTAGTTTTGTGCTGCCCTCTACCTGCTCACAGTCCACGAAGGTGAGAATTTTAACGGGTTCAATAAGGCATTTGGAAAGGTTGTCTGCCAGATTCTCCAACTGGTCAATCAGGTCAGTTTGTGGATCGATTATAATGAAGCAGCTTCCCTTACTATCCGGATCCATGACCCAGAGGACGGTTTCGGGATCGTAGGATTTGACGCTCAACTGGTCATTTGGGCCCACCAAACCCAACTCGTTCGGGACGTGTACCTCCACCGGGGCGAGATCCTTGGAAGATTTGACCAAGTGATCTATACACCGGCTAATTTCCGGCAGATGGGTTCCCATGACAATATAGACATTCATCAGAAATCACTCATTTACCGAATTTGAAAGTATCATTCTGGGCGGCATTGCGCATCCAGTGGTCGACAAGAACCAAAGCGGTCATGGCCTCAACAATAGGAACTGCCCTGGGTAGAACGCATGCGTCGTGACGCCCTTTTCCTATCAGGGTGGTTGGTTCACCACTGGAGGTGACTGTTTCCTGCTCTCGAAGAATGGTGGCAGTCGGCTTGAAGGCAGTTCTAAACCAAAGGGATTCCCCGCTGGATATTCCGCCAAGGACACCGCCGGCTTGATTTGTCCGGGTCCGGATTTGCCCGTCACGGTTTTCAAAAATGTCATTATGTTCGCTTCCGCGAAGGCTCGTACCGGAGAAACCACTGCCCACTTCGAATCCCTTGGTAGCAGGCAGCGATAGCATTGCCTTTGCCAAATCGGCCTCAAGGCGGTCAAAAACCGGCTCTCCCAAACCTGCCGGGAGGCCAACGACATTGCAGCCAATCGTGCCACCAATGCTATCTCCCTCGCTCCGAACTTGTTTGATCCGTTCGATCATCGCTTTCGCAGTCTCCGGATGCGGGCATCGGACAGCAGTCGCTTCCACCGATTCACGATCGATATCTATCACGGATTCGGGAATCCGGATATCCTGGATGGATTCGACAAATGCAACGATTTCAATGTTGGCTGCTTCCTTGAGGATTTTCCTCGCGACGGCACCGGCCGCCACACGTCCAATTGTTTCGCGAGCTGATGAGCGGCCTCCACCTTCGGCCATACGACGACCGTATTTAGCATCATAAGTGAAATCAGCGTGGGATGGGCGGTAAGCCAGTTTCATCTCAGAATATGCTGAGGAACGCGCATCCTTATTCCTGACATTCATGGCAATCGGTGTTCCCAGGGTTAAACCGTCGTAGACACCGGAAAGTATTTCCACCCTGTCAGGTTCGTTTCTGGGGGTGGTGATATCACTTTGTCCAGGTCGTCTACGATCCAGTTCAACTTGGATATCCTCTTCAATCAGAGATAATCCGGGAGGACAGCCGTCTATGACAACTCCCACGCTGCCTCCGTGGCTTTCTCCCCAAGTGGAGATTCTGAATAGTGTGCCGAAATTGTTGCCCATATCCTCAGAATGGACTTGCGATGCAGGCTTTCAAGCAAGAAGAGCATTGCCTCTTCCTCTATCGTTGTTGGAATATAGATTTAACGATGAGAAATTTGAGCCGTGGCAGATTGATTTTGATAGGAATCCTCACCATTAGCAACTTTCTTGCACTGGGAGCAAAGAACGTGGAGGATTGGACTTTGGATGAAGTGCTGGCCAAAGTAGCCGAGGCCAACGGCGGGGAAGAAGCAATTGAGCGGGTTACCAACGCACGGTTTATCGGGAACGTTGAAGGCGGCGATGTATCATACGATTTTCTCCTGCTGAAACGCCGGCCAAACAAAATGCGTTCCCGAATGATGATGTATAAAAAGGTGGTTGAGACCGGATTTGATGGTTCAATTGTCTGGAGGCGCTACGAACAAGGGGACTATGATAAGGTCGAGCTGGTAGATGATCCCGAATTTATACGAAATATTGAATTAGAAGCAGACTTTGATGGACCTTTGATCGGTGGAATCGCAAAGGGGCTAACCTTGGAATTAAAGGGTGTCGAACGGCTGGATCGGATTGATTATTTCGTTGTGGAAGTGAAATCAGAGAAATCGAGCGCGCTTCACTATGTCGATACCCGGACGTTCAGGGAATTAAAACTAGTGAAAACTGTTTTCCGTGAAGGAATGGATCCCCTGGTAATAACATCCAATTTCCATAATATTGAGAGGCACAGCGGGATCTGGGTATCTCATCGTGTGGAAAAGGAAATGTCCAATGGCACCAAAGAGACAATCCATATCACTACTGTTGAAATGAATCCGGGAATTCTGGATTTTTCGTTTAAGATGCCTAAAGAGCGAAATCCTGTTCCAGGTAACTGAGGGGGTGGCGTTGGAAAAGCGACGTACATCCTGGAATAAACTTGTTTCCCGGGCGTGGATACCCGCATTGATATTGGTTGGGGTCGTGCTGGTGTGGCAGATCTTCAGGGTTTTGCCAGGATGGCTTGAACTGAAGGTTAGCCAAACCCTTTCAGAGAAAGGAGTTGTTGTGACTTCTTTTCCGGTTGAGCATATCGGGTACAAGCAGACGAAAATCGGAGAGGGATCCCTATTGTATCAGGAAGATGCTCTGAGTTGGGAATCGATACATATCAATTATCAATTCAAGGAATTGCTTGAGGGTAGGATTACCCATGTGGATGTGAAGGGACCGGTCCTTTCTGTACAGGTGAAATTACCTGTAACAAAAGCAGACCAAATCCATGTGGAGGATTTACTGGTTCCGGAAAACCTCGGAAATATGGAAACTGTTCGTGATGAGGTGCTACCCGGGATGATCGATACAACTGCAATAGAAGTATCATCGGATGATTTTGTTCCGCTGGAAAAAGATGTGGCTACTGAAGAAAGCCCCGATTTCAGCCTTTGGCAGTTTCTCCAGGACTTGCCCCTGGAATCCCTTGGTGCCAGGGATGGTGTATTGGAAATTCAACTACAAGAGGAAAACCAATTTACTGCCCAGATTTCCGGGCTGCTCGAAAGGCAGCCCTTTGGGGTATCGGGCGAGGCCATGCTAAAGAATCAAGAAGTATCCATGCATGTTTCATTACGCGCACCTGCTGGAGATCGGGTGGTGACACTCCAAGCCGAATCTGCGATGCCGGTGAGTGCATTCCGTGACTCGGGAAATCGATTTACAGACCAATTAGAGAATTGTGAAGACTATCCAAGAATCACATCCTCGGGACAGTTCGTTATGGATGTGTTCGCTGAACAATCTGAAAGTCAGCCAATCTATGGAAGTGCGGAAGCATCAATGGACGAATTGACTTTGCTCGTTCCGGGAACAGACACGGAAGTAAGTCTGAACGAATTGGTGGTGGCTGGTGTCTTCAAGGATTCCCGTCTCAATCTTGAAGGCGGAGCAGAGGTACTCCTTCCCATGGATGGGAATGTCATTGTGGAACCCTTTAGTTTAAGGTTTTCCCTGAAAGATTCAAACCAGCTCACTTTGGAAACGGAAGTCATCGATTGGAGTTCGTCCGGATTTGCAGGACGCTGCGCCGTGTTGGGAAAGGGCGACCTTCGGCGTTTCCCAGAAAAAGAATGGGGTAGATTTGAAACCTCTTTTTCCATGTTACAATACGGGTCTGTTTATCTGGAACCATTCTCCATCCTCGTAACCCCTTCTGAAAATGGTCTTTTTGTTGAAGCCAGTCCAATCGGATTGAATCAATCCGGAACAATCTGGGTGGAGGAACTGACCGGTGAATGGGATCTGGAACAGGAAAAAGGACATAGTCAGTTCTCCTGGTACGGATTACTGGGAGAGGCACTTGGGACTGGGAAGGTGGCAATCTCAACGAGTACGGATTCCACGCTGACCGAATTCACTCTCCTCGATGCTGCTGCAAAGGAAAACATCAGCGGAGTGGTAGTTCAATCAGGTGAACAATTGTCTACGAATGTGTCAGGACAATTGCATTTGCCGTGGATTAATACGATCGCCAAGTGGTTTGGTAACGACTCCTACACGCTAGGAGGTGTGAGCCCGGATTTTGAAATGAGGCTCAAATGGCAGTTCCCTTTGCTGACTGGTGGAGGAAAACTGTTGATGTCCGGAGTGGATTTATCCATGGCCGATGGAGTTGAGATTCAGGGCATTTCCGGACCGATAGATTTTGCTGTGATGGTGATGCCCCGAACACTGGGTAAACAAACAACACATATTGAGAAAATTACCAGCGGTCCGATCGAGATGAGGGATATCGAGATCGAATGGGAATTGAAGAATATCCGGGAGCTCAGTGTTACAAAGCTGACCGGCAGGATTGAAGATGGGCAGGTCGAGTTTGATCCATTCACGGTGGATCCCTTGAATCCAATCGTTGAGACATCCATACGAATCAAGCAATTCAATGCCGATCTTTTGAGGCAATGGCTCGATGAAAAACGATTTTCCATTGAGGGATCCATAAGCGGGGAAATCCCCGTTGGATGGAAGGATGGGGAGCTTATTATCGGATCAGGGAATTTTGCATTGGATACGCAGATGGAATCGGGTCTGTTGAAATTCGAAAACGAAAGCTTCCTCAGGGAAAAATTCGATTCGCTGGGAGGCGTACCGGTCGACGTGAAGGAGCGCCTGTTGAGTGCCCTTTGGGAAAAGGGTATTCAGGTGAACGGAATGGAAATTTATCTGGGACCGACTGAAAATGAAGGGGAATTGTCATTCCGGGTCGCTGTAAAGGGAGAGACCGGAAACGATCTTCTTGAATTCCCCATAGGTGGTTTTGTGATCAACAACTTGATTTCGGTGGAAGATTTGGCCCTGCTTATGAATATGCTGGCACCCATTCGGGTAGATCCAGACCTGGGAAGAGATTGAGCATCGGTATTGACCCAATCCCTTTCCTTTTCTATTAATTATTCTCATGAAAGAGTCCCCCCGTCAGGTTTGCCCCAAGTATTCCGGTTTAATGGGTTTGGTGCTGGCATTCGCACTTGTTGGTTGCGTACAGGTCAAGACCGAGCCGATCAGGATTGAGCCCATTTATATCGAGATTACGGTTAACCACAAGGTGCAGAAGGAATTGGATGATGTATTTGCAGATATCGATGCAGCATCGGAAACAGCCGATTTCGCACCCGGCGGATCTTCTGGAAATTAACTGGAGAATATAAGTCATGCACAGAAAACTATATACCTTGATTATTGTCCTTCTTACCAGCTCTCTTCTGGCGGGTTCCCTCCATGCTGATACGGTGGGTGAGGCTGCTGGCAGGATTAAACAGAGACTTGCTCAAATTGATGAGATGAACGCCTCTGGTGAAGTTGGTGAAGATGCGAAAG
>JAUVDD010000188.1 GCA_030595525.1 Puniceicoccales bacterium | reverse complement strand
CACATCGCGAATGGGGTGCATCACATGGTCATTGCCTGAGAGTTATGGTCCCGTCCGCAGGCGGTTGCGCCATCGCGAATACCGTTGTCCGGACTACGGCCAAATTCACCGCACCAGATGATAAGCGTCTCGTCGAGCATGCCGCGTGCCTTGAGGTCTTTGATCAATCCGGTAATGGGTTTATCGATACTTTTGATACCATCAATTCACCGGAGTATATTATCTCTGGTACCGCATCATCCTGATTGGACCGGAAAGCCTTTCATCACCGAATTGGCGATGACCTCAAATCTTTGTTGATTCCTATAACGCCAGAATACTGAACTCCTTATCGAGCACAGCCAGGTTCTCTTCCATCATGCTCTCGTCTTTCATATCGGACAAACACCCTGCAACATCCGGATTATTCAGCACCCAGGCATACGCCTTCTGTGCGAGGGTAAGGTCACCCTTTACCGCATGGTTTAGTTTCGCAATGCGCCAGGGTGGAATCTCACCTCTCATAATCGGATTTGCCGCTTTCATTCCAAAGATTCCCAATCCAGTTTCCGCTGCTCTATTGAGCACCATGTCTACTGATCCTTGAACAACGATGTTATAAGCAGGCATCACCATGTCATAGTAGTCAAGTTCGGCAGCTTTCAATATCATGTTGCTCATGTCGGAATGGAATGAAGCACCGAAAAACCGTGCCTTGCCCATTTTCCTTATTTCACTGAATACTTCACTAACCAACGGATCCTCTAACTCCTGAGGCATTCTTGCTCCATGAGGACCATGCAAAATGTCAACATGATCCGTCTTCATTCGAGAAAGACTTTCGTCGATAGATCTATGCATCTCAGCTTTAAAAGCAGGTTTCCATTTTGCCCGGCCACCGTATTCCTGCTTAATCACATAAGTCAGGTATCCGGTCGGTAATTCCTTTTCATGGCCTTCAAAGAATTTATAGTAGTAACCTGCCCTACTCACGCCAAGGGATTCAATTATTTCTTGGGATTTTTCGATTAACCGGCGCTTCTTTTCACTCGGCAGTCCCTTAAAAATTTCCATGCAATGCTCATCTATCGACCACTTCCAGCGGCTCAATTTAGTGGACACAAAAAGCTTATCCCTGCCAATGTCCTTCAGTATCTTTCCCACCATGATTTCATTTCGGCCAGAACGATATTTATGGGCAGTATCGATATAATTGATCCCACGATCAATTGCCCGATAAATGAAACGATAGTTGTCTTCCTGAAAACCTGAACACATGCCTAAGGCTGAAACCATCATTCCAGTGGATCCCAACATCCGATAACGCATGCCTTCCTGGCGATTTTTCCATTCTGGCTCATGCCGTTTTCGAAATACTCCAGATGTTTTGTCAGTAGCTTCCAAACCACTAACACCTAAGACGGCTGTTCCCAGAATCCCGGTTTTGAGGAAATTTCGCCGATTGGAATCGTCAATAAGTTTGTCCATTATTTCATATCCTCACCAAATGTCTCCTTGTACCAAGCTATGCCCGAAACCGACTCGTAAACGCATCAGGAAGCCTAATCGGTTTACCTTTCCCCACATCGATTGATTCGATCAAATTTCTTAATTTCCTTAACATTGGTTTTAGAAGCCTGATTCTACAGTGTCCGCGGAGCAATTCCATAAATCCTGGAAGCCTTATTTACCTAAGGTAATAAGCCTTCGAATAATCCACCCCAAACGAGTTGGAAAGAGATCAACCCCAACGGGATCTCACCGATATCCTTAGCATTGATGGTGTACGCAGAACTCTGGATTCCGATTAGGTGTCCATTTTTGAGAATGACCCCGCCACTGGAACCGACGCGATAATAACCTTTCGCTAAATACTGCATTCCACTCGATGTTTGGGCAACGCCTACCACTTCCACTGGATTAATCAGGAAAAAGGGATCACCTGGTTTATTTGGAAAACTGAAGTGACATAGGTGCAAGATGTCTCCCTGGTTCAGAACAGGCTTATCCTTCGAGAAGAAATCCATCTTGGGAAAGATCCCCTCAGCCTTAATTTGAAACAAGGCAAGGTCACTTTTGGCGATAAATCTGGAGCCGCCCTGTCTTTGCATTTCGGCGGGAAAATAATGCTCAAAAAAGGTGTCGTCCTCACGATCCTTAAACACAACTTTGTGAATATGGGATTCACCTTTTGGTAGTCCCTTTCCAGTGCCCCGAAAGCTGATTCGGAACTTGTCTGTAAAAGCTTGGTCAGCTTCGATCCAGGCAACGTGACCCACGGAAAGCACATGCCCTTGCGGTGATACAACCACACCTTGTGCTATGTTCTTGGAGGACTCTCCACTCCCTTCTACAACGACAAATGGCTTCGGATCGGATACGGCAAGTTGTTCAATGATGTTGAGGCTATCCTGGGCATCTGTCGCTTGTATACACGATGTTAGCGCGATAGTGCTGATTAATGGAAATATTCTCATGTGAGTCATTTATTCAGAAAGCATCACCTGTTCAAACCATGGCCTAAATAAACTCGGAAACAATATCCTTGGTTGGCGATGGGATGACAACGCTCTCCACCAACATGCCCTTGTCTCCAATCACCTTTGCACCAGCCTCCACTGCGGCGCTGACCGCAGCCACATCCCCGGTCAGGGTCAGGAATGCCTTCCCTCCTATCGCCATGGCCAGATGAATGTTCATCAACTGGACATCGGCGGACTTGACCGCTATGTCAGCCGCCTTGATGATGGAAGCGACGCTGAATCCCTCGATGACACCGAGTGCCTTGACTTCCGGTATATGGGCTACCCCACTGACAGCCGGAAATACATCCGGATGCACGTTGGCGATAATGAAGTGGTCCACGCAAGTATGCGCGGCAGCGATTACACCCGCGTTGATACTCGCAGTCACCGCACTAACCGATCCACCGATTAAAATCATGTATTTCCCGGGACAAATGGTCCGGTTGACGATGATCTCGACATCGGCTGCCTTCATTACCTCATCGGCAACATAAATTCCTCGGGCGATACTGGATGTTTCAATCAATCCGACCGCGTTTCCTTTCTTTTTCAATTCCATCAGAAATTCCTCTTAAAAAATGATTCAGGCACTAATAATAACCTCTGTTTCTGTTACTTTTGAAACCACACCGGCTATACCGGAGTGCACCGGACAACCAAGATCCTTGTCATCTATTGTTCCTACAACGTCCCCAGCCCGCACGGATTGACCTACGGATACCGTTGCTGTTGCCGGGGCACCAATATGCTGGCGCAATGGTATCGTCACCGTGGTCGGACTGACCTTCTCAGCAGAATACTTTGCTGGTCGATCATACGGATTCAATCCAAGTCGAGTGTAGAGCCGGCTAATGGGGATTTCCCGTCCACTCCTGGCTGGATGAATCCCACGAACAAGATTATTCAACTCGTCCTCTGTTCGGCTCGTCTTGGTTTCCCGCAGGAGCGCCTTGGCGTCCACGCAAATGTTTTTCGGATCCAGCTGCTCGGGACATGCGATCAGCGAACAGACATTACACTCGCAGCAAAATTGCGCCCAGAGGCTCATTCGTTGCTTGGCTTCACCGGACATTAAAAGATTCCGCATGACCTTATGCGGCTCGATCGGGTATCCCATCAAGTATCGTGGACACAGCTCCGTACACATTGAGCACTGATCGCACTGTCCGTGCCCCACCCTTGTATAGGTTTCCTTGGAAGCCGTTTTTCGCTGGACCAGATAGTGGTCGGAAGGAAGGACAATCAGGCCACCGATTGTCTTGGTAATGGGTGCATCCAAATCGGATGAATAGCCTCCCATCATCACACCACCGGTCAAAATAGCTGGATTATCACAAGTCAGGCCGCCAGCCATCTCAATACAGGTCCGAAAGGATGTTCCCAAAGGCACCTTGATTGTCTTGGGCTCCTTCACTTCACCGGTGACAGTGACCCATTTTTCATGAACCGGAATACCTTGCACTCCCTTTGCAACGTTCAGGATCGTCTCCACATTGTCCACTACGCATCCCACCTGAAGTGGCAATCCGCCCGGCGGAATCAGTCGCCCAGAAACCGCGTGCACGATCACATACTCATCTCCGGCAGGATATACATTGGGATAAACCAATGATTTAAATCCCAGTGGTTCCATCAACGGCCGCAAAACATCTATTACGTCGGCGTTCTTCTCCTTCACGCAGACGGTTACCGTTGTCGCACCCGTTATTTCCTTCATGATCTGCAGACCACGGATGAACATTTCCGATTCCTGCAGCATAACTTCACGATCCTTGTAGAGAAGCGGTTCGCACTCGGCACCATTGGCGATCAGGTGCTCCACCTTCGCGTCCAG
>JAUVDD010000227.1 GCA_030595525.1 Puniceicoccales bacterium | reverse complement strand
ATCTTCAGCCCGGGGGCTGCCTGCTTACGCTTGTACTCGTTAAGATCCACTTTGCGGATGACGTCCCGGACGATCTCCTCGTTATATCCAGCTTCAATAATTTCTTCTGAAGATTCACCCAATTCGATATAGCGTTTCAGGATCGCATCCAGTACATGATAGGCTGGCAGGGAATCTTCATCCTTTTGATCCGGACGGAGCTCAGCGGATGGTGCCTTGGTGATGGTGTTCCAGGGAATAATTTCCTTTTCCCGGTTTACCCAGTGGGAAAGTGCATAAACCCGTGTTTTCGGCAGATCGGAAATTATCGCCAAACCACCGGCCATATCACCATAAAGTGTACAGTATCCGACTGAGATTTCACTCTTGTTGCCTGTAGTCAGCAGCAGGGCACCAAATTTATTGGACACGGCCATCAGGAGAAGACCTCTTGCCCGGGCCTGAATATTCTCCTCGGTAACATCTGGTTTTCTGTCTCCGAAAAGCGGCTTCAAGGTATCCGTTGCTGCCTCAACCACTTCGGCGATTGGCAGTGTTTCGTATTGGATTCCCAGGTTTTCTGCGAGGATTCTTGCATCCTCCTTGCTATGATCACTGGAAATGGCTGAAGGAAGGCTGATTCCTATAACATTCTCCGCACCGAGGGCATCCACGGCGATTGCCGCAGTCAGGGCAGAATCAATTCCACCACTTAGACCGATCAGACTTTTTTTAAACCCGCTTTTGTGGGCGTAATCCTTAAGTCCGAGTGATAATGCATCATAAATATCTGCCAGGGAATCCCTTTGAAAAGCTGGATCCACATGTTTCTCACTAGTGTCCAGTTCAAATACTCGGAGGTCTTCCTTGAAAGGTGTTAATCCACAGAGCAATTCGCCGCGCTCGCTCATGATCATGGAGTGTCCATCAAATACCAATTCGTCATTACCTCCCACCGCATTCACGTAAACGACGGGTTTCCTTGTCCTCAGGGCTGCTGTTCGGACAATCGCCTGGCGAGTGGAATCCTTGCCGTAGTGCCAGGGACTGGCTGAGAGATTGAGGATCATATCCACATCCGCTCCCTCGAAAAAGGCGAGTGGATCAGTGTCGTAATGGCGGCTGGTTTCGACGATGGGACCCGTCCAGATATCTTCGCAGATGGTTACGCCCAGGCGCCAGCCCTTCCAGTTGAAGATGGATGGTTTCTTACCGGATTCAAAATATCGGTCTTCATCAAAGACGTCGTAGGTAGGAAGCAGGCTTTTGCGGGCAATCTGTCTGATTTTCCCTCGCTCACACCATGCTGCTGCATTAAAAAACCGTCTGCCCTTTTCCGCGGGATTGGGCTCAACATATCCGATTAGTGCCGGAACAGTACCTATCTGTTCTGCTATGGCGTTGATCGACTTGACGTTGTTGTTGACGAATTGGGACTTGAAAAGGAGATCCCGAGGGGGGTAACCGGTTACTACCAGTTCCGGAAATACAACAATTTCAGCCCCCGCTTCCACGAGTTTCTGGTAGCTGTCCAGAATCTTGGAGCGATTCCCAGCCAGGTCACCAACGATGGTGTTGATTTGGGCGAGACCGATTTTCATCATCGGCTTATAAAAATTGCTAATCACCTAAGGCAACAATAAAAGTATAACTAATACTATTTTATTGAATTACTTAATCAGGGATTGAACATCTCCCTCGATCCTCGCCAGTTCGATATTGGCGATCAGGAATTGGTATTTGGCATCAACCAAGGCATCCTCCGCATCGGCGAGTTTCGCCTGTGCATTAACGACATCGCTATTATCGGCGACGCCCTGTTGGAAGCGGATCTTTTCCAGCTCAAATTCGCGTACATTCAACTCCCTTGCCCGTTCGCCTACCTCGACTTGTTGCCTGGAGGATTCCAACTGCTGGATAACCAATCGGTAATCCATTTCGATCTGCGTTTTTAAATCCGCCAATTGAATCTCCTTCTGCCGGATTGCCGAGGCCGCCAGTTGTTTATTCGAATCGATACGAAATCCCTCGAAGACAGGCATGGAAACTCCCAATTGGATTGCCCATTGCTCATGCAGGTTGTCCGACCAAGTCTGGCTGGCGTATCCCCATTGACCTCCGAGAGTGAGGCTCGGAAGGCGCTCGCGCTTGGCTGCACTGTAGGCGAGTTTTTCTCGGTTGAATTCCGATAGAAGCTGCTGGTAGTCGGCTCGCTGGGAGAGGACGGCATCCAGTCTGCCATTCATTGTTCCCGCTGGAGTAGACGGATTTGAAATTTCATCATCGGAGAGCTTGAGGTGATCGCCGAGAGGCAGGTTCAGAATTCGTTTCAGGTTCATGGCACTCTCCATGACAAGAGTTTCCTGCTGGAGTCGGGCCAGTTCATTGCGAGCCAATCCGACCTCCGCACGGGTTACATCGAGAGCAGTTGCTACACCCGCCTCCTTTTGATCAGTTGCAATCTGTAGGAGGACGAGATCCCGTTTGAGCGTTGCATCGATTACTTCCAGGCGACGTTGATTCCTGAGGTGAAAAAAATACGCATTTGCAATCATCTGAAGGATATCCTGAACAGTATTGTCCAAGTGAAAGCGCGTTGCTTCCAAGTTGAGTTTTGACAGTTTCCAATCATCAATGGATCGCGTGCTTAGCAGGGACATTCTAGCTCTTAAGACGGTGTCAAAGCGATCGACATAGAACCGGGTAGGAATGTTAAACAGTTCGGCCAGAGGATCCGTATTGGGAGCCATGGCCCTCGATTGTGAGACCTCAAGTTGCATCTGCGGCATTAACGCAGACCTTGCTGCCCGAACAGACTCGCTTTGGGAGGTCACTGCTTCACCGGCTAACAGGACTTGAAAATTGGCTTTTGGCGCCATCTCCAATGCCTCTCTCAGGGACAACTCGATGGTCGAAGCATGTAGAAATGGATTTAAAAGGCCCATCATCAGGGCCAAAAGCATTAACCGAAAGGATGGCTTCATTTTCAGCATAATTTGGCATCAAAACACCATAATTAGATATGGCAATATCTGCTTCAACGGAGGCTTGTAATCCATGTGACCTACGGACAAGGTCGAAACATAATGGTATTCAAGGAGAAACTACAACAAGCGTGGAAGGCATCCGATTCGATGGTTTGTGTCGGTTTGGACCCTCAGCTGGACCGTTTGCCCAAATCCATCCGGGCTTCCCGGAAACCGTTTCTGGAATTCAATAAGCGTATAATCGATGCCACAATTGCCCATGCCTGTAGTTACAAACCCCAGTTTGCCTACTACGCTGGAGAAAACAGGCTGGATGAGTTGTTTGAAACGATGGCCTATTTGCGGGAAGTTGCCCCCGACAGGGTGGTAATTCTCGATGCCAAGCGCGGTGATATTGGAAGCACTGCAGACCAGTACGCACGTGAGGCATTTGAAGTCTACCAGGCAGATGCGGTCACGGTGAACCCTTACATGGGAGGGGATACTTTGGTTCCCTTCACACGATTCGCAGAGAAGGGAGTCGTTGTTCTTTGTAAGACCTCCAATCCGGGTTCTGCTGAATTACAGGATCTTATTTTGGAAAAAGGTCATCCTTTGTACATGGAAATTGCCCATAATGCGGCCGCCAGATGGAACGAGAACAACAACCTTGTCCTGGTAGTCGGGGCCACTTATCCGGATGAGTTGGCAAGAATTCGTTCTGTGATCGGCGAAATCCCTTTGCTGGTTCCAGGTATTGGTGCTCAGGGAGGTGACTTGGAGGCAACTTTGAAAGCAGGTTTATGCTCAGATGGCTG
>JAUVDD010000162.1 GCA_030595525.1 Puniceicoccales bacterium | reverse complement strand
GTGAACCGACGTGTCATAGTGGATTGATCAGGATCATTCTCAATCACGTGATCATTTTCAAACAGTGGCAACGGAGGGAAACTGCTTCGTTTGGAATCCATGTTATCCGCATAATGAACGCTGTGATAACCGGTGTACTTTTCCCGCTCGGTGATTTGCTGAAGAATCTTTTCGTCAACATCCTGGGAAGGCTTTGTTCGCGGATTATTCGGCCACATATCATTGGAATATGGATACCCGAAGAACTCATCAAACCCATGGTTCAGAGGCAACATATCCGGTGCATCACCAAGATGCCATTTTCCAACAATCTTGGTTCTGTAGCCTGCTTTTTTTAAATACTCAGGAAGCGTAAACTCATCCTGATTAAGTCCACGTTTGGCATGTGGGAATGGATTGAAAGACAATCCCGTACGTGCATGGTAACTGCCGGTCATGATTTGGACCCGTGAGGGTGCGCATACCGATGCGGCATAAAAGTCTGTGAACCGGATACCCTCGGCTGCCATACGGTCAATCTCGGGAGTACGGATTGTCGGTGATCCATAACAACCCAAGTCTCCATAGCCCATGTCATCCGCCATAACGAGAATGACATTGGGTGGAGCAGCTGTCGTGATGGAGACAGCGGAGATCAGTGTTATTAACACACAGAATTTTGAATACAGTAATTTCCTATTCATGTTTGAATCCTGAAAATCTATTTAGCGATCCGCAGGAAATCCAATCCAAACCCGCCCCTGATGCGACCTTGTTGCTCAAATCCACTCATCGTAATGGTGACAAAGTTTGTTCCTCCGGTCAGGCGGCCATATCCGAGAAACAGTTCCCTCGTTTCCAGTTTAGGCGAGTACAGGTTCAATCCCTCGATCACCAAATCACCGTTAATCGTGATATCGACGATCCCGTATTCCGGGGCGAAGGTCAGGCCAGCGTGAATTTCATGTCTTTGCCGGTCGGGACTCTCGAAAGTGAACATCATGGAATCGTCAATTCGTCCGGCTCTCCACCAGAGCTGCTTTCCGGAACTCCAATTTGAGCCATCCAGTGATTGTGGTCCCACTTGTCCGAAAACAGCGCCAACAGATTTAACCGATTCACCTTCGATCACCAGGTTGGTACTGTATTCCCCCAACACATCCAGTCGAGTTTTTGGAACCGGATAACTCACTGCAACCGGATCCGCAGCACGATTTGAATGAGCACCCGGACGCGCATAGAAAAAGGCGGTTGGCGCATAGTTAACCTTAGTGGCCAACCAGTGCCACAGCTCCATATAGAAATCGATGGACTTGTTAAAGGGAATCGAGTCGAGCATCCGCCAACGTGAATTCACGACATAACCACTTGTGCAATCTCTATTCCCACTACCGTTTCCCCATGGCTGCAGAATGAATGGAGTCTGGAAAGTCTCCGATCGACACCACGCATATCCATAATAATCCTCTGTCCCGGTACCAAAATGGGAGGGGAAATCTTCACCATCGACATAGATCTTCTCATCTCCTTCACCCCACCAGGCAAACCCCGAATTGAATAGAGAGAGCGTATCGCCCACGTATTTTCCGGCCCCCTCCACCGAGACGTAGTTGACGTCGATAGCGTTGCGGGCTCCCGGGGTTTGTTGCTGATAAAGTTCGTGCCATGTAGCGTTGAAATGCAAGCTGCGGTCATCCCATTTCCACTTGTCTACATAAGCGGTCAACGATTCGATCTTCACGGTCTGTGTCCCGTGATTAATAATCCGAATGCGCGCGGACTTCTCGAATGGCATCACCCAGTAACAACTGAAAGTACCGTCTTCGGTGGAACTGTGGACGATCGACTCAAGGGCAAGGGGCTTGTATCCTGTACCAAAAAATTCCCCCAGTGGCACCCATGTGGTGATCTTCCCATCAAACTCCAGCTCAATCACAGTCGAGCGCAGAGCCTGTTCCATATCAGCAGCGTTAACTGACACTTCAAGCGCCCGTATAGCTCGTGAACCAACAAGTGAAACCTGAGTGCTTTGATCAGGCTTAAGGGACTTGGGTCCGCCTTGATGGGCATCAAGGCTGTTCAAGTCGGGTCGCAATCCGGACGAGATGGCCTTTCCAACACGCTTAACAGACGATCCGGCCGCCTTCAGTTCCTTCATCGAGAATGTCCGGACAGGTGTACCGGGTTCGTAGGTGCGATAATTGATATTGTAATAGAATGCGCCCTCTGCTTCCCGCTCGAAGGTGATCTTGCATGCCTTGGCGTAGGGAATCGGCAGGTAGAGATTGTGTCCACGACGCAGTTCCTCTGTTTCGCCCGAAACGCCAAAGGAAAAAGGTGCCGGAGCCAGTTTACCACGACTGATGATATCGAAGACATTTCCCTCAATCGTTGGCTCTTCTTCGCCATCCAGATAAATGCGTAAAGTGCCCCGTCCGGAGTGTGGCCCGGACATGGTAATCCAGAAGCGAACAATCGCTCCCGGGCCCTTGGTGTCCACCATAACGTCCTCGGTACGCCCATTAATTGTCTCTGTCCGGATGTACTGACTTTGGTCCCGGTTGGCAAACCAGCCCACTGGATCAGCTGGATCTACGGAAGCCCGGTCATAACTGCTGAATTGCCTGACGGTAAATGCAGGCTCATCCAAGCGGGCAAGTCCGTCACGTGAGCTCATCTCATTGAGCAGGGATTCCAGCGATATCGGTTCAGCCATCATGCTGCTCGCTAGTACGATCAGAAAAATACAGGGCAGTTCCTTAAGGAAATTTGGGATATTCATAATTACTTTCGAGGAAATTGGGATTTTAGAGAAGTAAAGTGTAACATAGGAACCAACAGAAAGTCTGGAGATTTGCTTACTAAGAGAAAAATCCACAAAAAGCGACAAATTTACCTGAACAGACCCCTCAATTCTCCAGTGTTGTAACTTTGGATTTAGCTATATATAGAACAGATCCACTACTTAAAATCACACAACATATGAGTCACGATCACAGAAACTCCCACTCCGTCATACCCCGCGGGTCAGTCTGGCCATTCATCCTTTTGTCCAGTTGTTTTCTCTGGTGGGCAATTGCCAACAACCTGACAGATCCACTGGTGAAGGTGTTCAAGGAAATCTTCACCATGACCACCTTCCAGGCATCGCTCATCCAAATGGCCTTTTACGGTGGCTATTTCTGCATGGCCTTACCGGGTGCCATGCTGGCCCGTCGATTCACTTACAAGACAGGTGTCCTGGCAGGATTGGGAATATATGCAGTTGGGTGCTTCCTGCTGTATCCGGCCATGTTGTCGGAACAATTCTTGTTCTTTTGCTTCGCCTATTACGTGCTTGCCTGTGGACTCGGTGTTCTCGAGACCAACGCCAATCCTTATGTCATGGCACTTGGATCACCCGAGTCGGCGACCCGGCGACTGAACTTCGCCCAGTCATTTAATCCGATCGGTGCGGTGCTGGGGATTGTCCTTTGCCAGAAGATGATCATGAAAAACCTGCCCCAGGATGCCACTGGTCAGCTTTCAATTACAACCGCAGAAGAGGCTACGTCTTCGCTTAATACGGTTATTGTTCCCTATTTAACGGTGGCCGTGATCCTGGCCCTGGTCTGGATTTTAATCCTTGTTTCGAAAATGCCCAAGGCGTCTGAGCACGATAACGAAGTTCATTTCGGCAGCACTGTCAGGAGGCTCTTGAAAAACCGGAATTACACCTTCTCGGTCTTCGCACAGTTCTGTTATGTCGGGACACAAATCTCAGTCTGGACTTATACAAATTTCTATATTCCGGATCAACTGGGAGTCACGCAGGAAGTCGCACTGAAGTATCATACCGCTGCGCTGATTCTTTTTGGCTGCTCACGGTGGGTCTTCACCGGATTGATGAGTTACTTCCGCGCATCCACGCTGCTTATCTTTAGCGCAATCATGGCCACAGTCATGTCGGTCTTTGTGATTCTTATCGGCGGGATGGTAGGAGTGATCGCCTTGGTGATGATCTCCGGATTCATGTCCCTGATGTTCCCGACCATTTTTGGACTTGGTTGCTCCGATCTGGGTGAGGACACAAAACTGGCGTCCTCCGGGCAGATCATGGCCATCGTTGGCGGTGCCATCATTACACCCATGCAAGGTGCCTTGGTCGACGCTTTTGGAAGCAGTATTTCCTATGTTCTTCCACTGGCCTGCTTTGTTATCATCGGCCTCTACGCCTACACCGGCCGCAAACACGAACACGTAAACAATTCATGAGTAAACTAGCACCCTTCTCCACATTCAGTTTAACAGCTGCATTGGCATTCATCCAGATTCTGGGCACATCCTTTGCACAGGGAGGCAACTCTTTCGGCAAAGATGCAGCTTTTCTCAAGGAACACACAGACGCCATCGTTCTTCAACGAGACAGGGCAGCTATCGTTGTCGTGCCGGAATACCAAGGCCGGGTGATGACCGCGACGGCCGGAGGCAACAAGGGACCCAGCTCCGGATGGATCAACTATGAGCTAGTGGAACAAGGTGTCCTCACTCCCGCATTGGCGAAGGGAAAGCTCGATGAGCACATGTACGCTTTCGGTGGAGAGGAACGCTTCTGGATGGGTCCTGAAGGAGGCCAGTTTTCCATCTTCTTTGAACCGGGGAAAAACTTCGAATTCACGGATTGGTTCACCCCGGACCCGATTGATAATGAAGCGTGGAAAGTTACGGGACAGAGCCGCAGCCATGTGAAGCTCAGTCA
>JAUVDD010000174.1 GCA_030595525.1 Puniceicoccales bacterium | reverse complement strand
TTTTTCTTCATATACAAGTCATTAGCGCATCCCGAACTGAATGGATACGTACAACCGGTTACCCTCGATGAGCGATTAAAGCACATCGTGGAAGCAAAGCGTGTATTGGGAACGACCATTCCATGGGTGTGTGACGGTGCGGACAATGCCGTTCGCCAGGCTTTTGGATTGGGACCGAATTCGGAAATGGTCATCAGTCCCAAGGGGGAATTACTTCACGCGCTCAAGTGGACCGACGGCAATGTGCTGAGAAAAGAAGTTGTATCACTGGTGGGAGATTCAAAAACCCATACCAGAGAATCGGATTTGAAACTAAAAACGGAGCAACCGCATCGTAAGCAGCGCAGCTATGAGGCAGATGTTCTACCAAAACCAAAGTTCAGTTCGGAGATGACCGCGGTAAAGATAGAGCCGATTGGCGAGACCAAGGAACTGCTTTATGTGAAGCCACGGGTGGAAGTGGATCGCAATGTTTTGCAGAACGGCAAAGGAGAGATGTACCTGGGATTTTTCCCCGATCCTATTCATGGTGTTCACTGGAACAACCTGGTGGATCCCTTGCAGTACGAGCTCACCTTGCCAGAAGGAATGCGAATTTTCCCCAGCAAAGGAGCATCTCCAAAAGTGGAGCAGGAGTCAGACGGGGATCCGCGTGAATTCAAACTGCAGGTTAGATCATTGGGGAAATCGAAAACTGCTGAACTGACTTTCCACTACTACGCCTGCAGTGAGACCGAAGGCTGGTGCAAACCTGTTTCCCAGCGATATCGCATCACCTTTGTCCGTGATCAGGATGGTGGCGGAACCAACGGTCGTTCCTTTAGGTTTGGTGATAGTGAGAGGGCAAATCCTCAAGAAATGACTCGAGGCCAACAACGGCCAACCGGACAAACGCGTCCCGGGCAGCGACCAACTGGTCAACAACGGCCTTCTCAACAACAAAGACAGAGCATGTCACCGGATGAAATGAAAAAACGCATACTTGGCTCGGATGCTGACAAGGATGGCAAAATCACTCCCAAGGAACTGCCTGAGCAGATGCGTAGCCGGTTCGACCGAATGGATCTCAATGGAGATGGGTTCCTGACGGAAAAGGAAGTGGATGAAATGATCCGGATGCGCTTTGGTAACCGATAGGCTTTGTCATTGAAATTGTCTGGAGATCCTTTGAGTATCGGGAAAACTAAGAGGAATATCAAAGCATGAAGAAAATCAACAGAAGAGAATGCATAACCCGATTGGCTGGTGCCAGTGTCCTTATGGGAACGGTAGGTCACCAGGCAGTGGCAGGCACAAAAGTCACTGCTCCGACAACCACAACTCTGGGAAGAACCGGCATCAAGACAACCCGGTTAGCGATGGGAACAGGTTACCATGGGAGCAAGCGTCAGTCCAACCACACGCGGATGGGTTTCGAAAAGTTGGTTGATCTTTTCCAGCACAGCTATGATCGGGGAATCCGATTCTTTGACATGGCCGATTTGTATGGCACCCATCTTTATTGCCGTGAGGCCCTACGCTCCATTCCACGTGAGAACGTCACATTGCTGACCAAAATGTATTGGCAGTACGACAGCAAGAAACCAGCCGAGCTTCCTGCCGATTACAAATACCGTTCCGCAAACAAGGCACTGGAGCGGTTTCGCCATGAATTGAACGTCGATATGGTCGACATCGTGCTCCTGCACTGTCTGGTTAATCCTGACTGGAATTCTGAGATGCAACCGTACATGGATGCCTTGATGGAAGCCAAGGAGAAGAAGCAACTTCGTGCAGTCGGTGTTTCCTGTCACAATTTCGGTGCTATGAAGACAGCCGTCGATACACCTTGGGTGGACGTGATTCTGGCTCGCCTGAATCCATACGAGGAAAAGATGGATGCTTCTGTTGGCGAGGTGGTTGCCTTACTGAAGAAAGCCAAGGCCAAGGGTAAAGGCGTTATTGGAATGAAGATTTTCGGAGCAGGCACGCTTCTCGACAAGAAGGATGAGTGCATGAAGTTTGCCCAAACAAACGGTGTCTTTGATGCCATGACCATTGGTGCCACCACACCAGGGCAAGTGGATGAAAACCTTGCATTAATGGCCAAGTATCCGGTGGTTTAATTACTCCGATATAGCTCTTAGTTTAATCCACGTTAATTTCCAGCAACTAAACTTTGGAGGGAAATCCGGGTATGAAAATGAAACCAGCCTCAATATTAATAATCTTGATCATGTGTATTGTTCAAACAACTACATTAATGTCAGACTCCTGCTGTGACAAACAATACGATTTCCCGATGGAGGATCTCTTCCCATGGGCAATTGTTCCTTATGACGCATTGGAACGATCACCTAAAGAGCGACTGGAAATGATCAAGGAACTGGGCTACACCCAGTATGCCTACGACTGGAGAGAACATCATCTGGAAACGATGGGTGAGGAGCTTTCCCTGGCCCGCGAAATGGGGATCAAAGTGAT
Source organism: Puniceicoccales bacterium (assembly GCA_030595525.1). Classification (GTDB taxonomy): domain Bacteria; phylum Verrucomicrobiota; class Verrucomicrobiia; order Opitutales; family Oceanipulchritudinaceae; genus Oceanipulchritudo. The sequence goes on along the minus strand of JAUVDD010000174.1, from coordinate 2,096 downwards.
CGCGGTCTGGTTCTGGGTGGATGGACGTTTCGACAAGCCAGGACAACTGAGTGAAAAGAATGAAAGAATGCTCAGAATACTAGAGGAGTCTGGCCAGAAACTTAGCCTGTGGATCGGTTTGCATCAGAATAATTTCGAAGGCAAATCCGTTGAAGAGAGATTGTCCTACAGTGCTGAACTGATTAAATATCTCGACAAGCGAGCCAATGCCATTGGGTGCACCATCGATCTCTACAATCATGGTGGCTGGTCCGGTGAACCTGAGAACATGGTGAAGATGCTTGAATTGAGCGGAGAGAAGGATGTCGGTCTGATTTACAGCTTTCATCACGGGCACTCCCACATTGGTCGATTTGCTAAGTTGGCTAAACTAATGACCCCCTATCTCAGTGCAGTTGTCATCAACGGTATGGAATTGAACGGGCGGAATATCCTCACTGTTGGACGAGGAGATTACGAAGCCATGATGATGCAGGCTATCCTTGATGCCGGTTACAAGGGATCATGGGGATTGTTAGGACATGTTGCGGAAGAAGATGTCAGGAATGTCTTAATCGGGAATTTGAGGGGACTCAGGGATATGGAGCTGCCATTGCAGGCTGGAGGGATTCCAATTTCTCTGTGGGGAAATAACGTACCGAATTCCACCGGCAATTTCCCTGACGAGATATTCATTCCAAGGGACGAAGGGAATTACAGTGTTACCGGTGTCACACATCCTGAAATGACATTGTATCTGCCGGACAATTCAGAATCGTCCCCTGTTGTCATCATTTGTCCAGGTGGTGGCTACGGGAACCTGTCCTACAAATATGAAGGACTGAAGGTTGCCGAGAGGTTGATTGCCGATGGATATAGGGCAGCCGTCCTGAAATACCGTTTACCCCGCTCAGAGCTGCAACTGGACCCATCTATCGCACCTTTGCAGGATGCCCAGAGAGCAATCCAGATTCTTCGTGAAAGGGCGGATGAGTTCGGTATCTTAAAGGACAAGATCGGCATAATGGGATTTTCCGCTGGAGGCCACCTGGCATCAACCGCCGCACACCTCTGGAAGGAACCCGTTATTGAGGGAGTTGATCCACTCACCGTGCGGCCTGATTTCAGTGTATTGATTTATCCTGTGATAAGTTTCAACGATGCACATGCCCACAAGGGAAGCAGAAGAAACCTGCTGGGAGATAAACAAAATGATCCTGCAATGAAGGACAGGTATTCTGCAGAGTTACAATTTGATGAATCTACACCACCGACTTTTCTGGCGCACGCCATGGATGACAAATCTGTTGTGCCACAAAACAGCATGATGGTTCTAGAGAAATTGCGCTCGAGCGGAGTTAGCGTCCAAGCCCATTTTTATGAATCGGGAGGCCATGGATTTGCCATGAAATCGGATCGAAATGAACCCAAAATATGGGTGGATGAGCTTATCGGGTGGCTGGGCAAGTTGAAATAATCCAGATACGCGGTATCTAGATATCCACTACACGAGCTTGGAATAGTTTTCGGGATCCTCAAATATCCCGCCACTCTTTTTATAGTAGTCTTCATCCAAGCTGAAAGTGCCGCCTGAAGGGATTGACCATCCAGCATCCGGATAGGGCAGACAAGAACGCATCTCATCCCAGTTTGAGTAATTCTGGTGGCCGTTGGTTTCCAGGAGTCCCATGTTTAATCCAGGGAACGGTGATAATCGACAGGCAACGACCTTGTTCCATTCAACAAGAACGGGATTCACTGTCAGATCTGCACAGAAGCAAGGCACGTTCCTCTCATGTGCAACCTGAGCAATCTTCATGGACATGCTCATCGTCTTGGCGATTGGTTTCAGGGCGATGGCCCCATAACCCATCTCAATGCGGTCAATTGCATCCTTATCGGTGTGGGCGCTCTCATCTGCCGCCAGTCGGACTGGTATGTCAGAAACATCGATCTCCAGTTCCTCGGGAAACGGTTCCTCAATAATCTGGATCTGATCAAGCGCACCGATTTTCTCAACATGATCGATCAGCTGCATCAGGAGCTCCTTGCTTTCATAACGCCCATTGGCGTCGAAATAGTAGGGAAGTTTCCCATCCAAAGTGTGTGGTGTCTCG
>JAUVDD010000295.1 GCA_030595525.1 Puniceicoccales bacterium | reverse complement strand
AGATAAGGAAACCGAGATTGATAAATCCGACAATGAAGAGATTCCAATCCCATTTAGCAGTTGCCACATTAGGAGTGATGGCAGCATTCGCCCAAATTTCCTGTCATGGAGAAATTGTACGGTTACACAACGGCAAGGATTTGAGTAACTGGGTGATCGAGAGCAACGGCCAGTTTTCTGTAGAAGAAGGCTTATTGAAACTGAATAAGGGGACAGGGTGGCTTCGCTCCAGGGAACGATTTGGAGACTTTACGCTGACGATGGAATTCAGGTTCATGGAAGCGGGAGCAAACAGCGGCATATACATCCGAGCCGGCTCAACCAGTAACAAGGATGAAAAAGGTTACCCGGACAATGGCTACCAGGTACAATGCAGGGACGCGGTTACAGGTGAAACACCTCTGGGATGCATGTTTCCCTACAACGCTCCCGAGTTTCAATATGTCCATGACCAGAACGCTTTAAGCCGGGCTTACCGGCCGACGGGAGAATGGAATGTCTATGAGATCACTTGTCGCGGTGATTCCATCTCAGTAAAACTCAATGGCGAGCTGGTAACTATCGGTATTGGAATGTCACACATGAACGGGCACATCGGAATCCAGGGGGAATTCGGGCAATTGGAGTTTCGTGTGATCCAGGTTGAAGTGTTCTGAAAACTGCTAATTGGCAATGGATTATACAAAAACAAGTGGAGACAACAATATACTGAGATGAAGAATATCCATTATTCACTTTGCGGATTCTTACTGGCCACCGTCCTGGCCTGTGGTGAGAACACCCAACCAAATATTCTCCTGATCACTTCGGAGGACAATGGGCCGGAGCTGGGCTGTTATGGCGAGCCCTACGTGAAGACCCCTAATTTGGATGCCTTGGCAGAGAAAGGCATACGATTCAACCGGGCATTTGTCGCACAGCCCGGATGCAGCCAATCCCGATCTTCTATTTTTACAGGCCTCTATCCGCATCAGAATGGTCAAATCGGGCTGGCGACATGGGGATTTCTGATGTATCAGGAGGATACTCCGAACATGGTTCGCAGTTTAAAGGAAGCTGGGTATCGAACAGGGTTAATCGGCAAGCTGCACGTTAATCCTGAATCAGCTTTTCCGTTTGATTTTTGGCCAATTAAGGCAGCAAATTTTACTCGAACTGAACTCAATGGGTATGAGCAACAGGCAGAAGATTTTATTGAGGCATCAGACCAGCCATTTTTCCTCATGGTGAACTACCCGGATGCGCACCGCCCATTCACTCCGCAGGTAGACAACCTACCGGTAAATCCGTTAACTGGAGATGACGTCAAACCTCTGGCATACATGGGAATCGACCATCCTGTATTGCGACAAGAGACGGCGGATTACTACAATTGTATGAGCAGACTGGATACACTTGTCGGTAATCTGCTTGATACCCTGGAAAGAAGTGGAAAGGCCGGTAATACCCTGGTTATCTACCTTGGTGACCACGGTGCCGACCTGCTTCGGGGAAAACGGACATGCTACGAAGGAGGACTGCGTGTGCCCTTGATTATTTCATGGCCGGGCAATGTGGAAGCGGGACAGGTCCGGGAGGAACTTGTTTCAATGGTGGACCTGCTTCCCACTTTTTTAGAGGTGTCGCATGCCCAGGATCTCGATGGCTTGCCAGGAAGATCCCTGCTTCCACTGCTGAAAGGGGAAACCCCTGTTTGGCGGAAATACTTGTTTGCGGAATATCACCTGCATTCCGTGCACAACTTTTACCCGCAACGCTCAGTTCGCGACAATCGCTACAAGTTGATCCACAACCTGATGCCCGGAACGATCAATCCTGGATATACTTGGACCATGGAAACCTTTTATCCCGAATTAGGAGACAGCCTGATCACGGGGAATGATCCCGTATCCGCCGCATACAGGTTGATGAAAAATCCACCTGAGTACGAGTTGTATGATTTGAAAAAGGATCCCTATGAATTCAATAACCTTTCCGATAGTAAAGACCACCAGAATTTCCTTGAAACATTGAAGCGGGAACTCGCCGCATGGGGTAAAGTTACAAGTGATCCATTACGTCATCCCGAGAATTTAAGGAAACTGAAAGCTGAGATCGACGCTACTTTTGCCAAAGGTGAGCCCAGAAAGAAAGCTAAACGTAAATGGCACTATCCGGAGTATTTTTTCACGGCTCCGTGAATGTGGAAAACTCCATGGAAAAGCCGTATCGAACCAGCAACTACTCAATATTATTAACCGAAAAATGAACAGCATTTCCAAACTCACCATAACCGCCTTGTTGGTTTCCCTGTTGTCCACCTATGCGATAGCTTCAGCTGCCAAATCGACTGAGATGCCGGTTGTCAGATGGACAGTCCAGGACGCGCCGGACTATCGCTATCGGTTTCTGGATAATGTGAAGACCACCAAGTTACTGCATGCGACACCTGAGACAGGAACTTTCAATCTTCATGGTTTTCTCACTTATTACAAGGGAGTCATGTTTGCTTGCTGGGACAGCCAGGCGCGTGATGAAAACACCTCTGGCCAGCATGGCGTATTCCGATACTCCAGCGATGAGGGAATGAGTTGGTCCGATCCGAAGTCTTTATTTCCTTCCCTTGCTGACAACATACCCGCATCGGAGACAAATGGGCCCAAACCGTTCCAAACCTCGCAAGGATTTGCTGTAGTTGATGGCCGGCTGTATGCGGTGACCTGTGTCGACAAGGCACTGGGGAAAAAGGTATACCGTTACAACGAGGTATCGCGTTTGCGGATCGGATTCCTCGTGCGCGAAGTACGGGTGGATGGATCGCTTGGTGAGGTTTTCTGGTTATCTGAAACTGCTCCTGAACCGGAACCCGGCTATCCGGCTATTCCTGCTGGTGAACCGTTGCTCGTAGCAAAGACCAATGCCTACTTCAAGGAGCCGGCCAATTTGCAACAACTTCTCTTCAAACCAAGACAGCACCCTGATTCTGATGATGAACACCGTATGACCGAACCGACCCAAACCTGGCGTCTGGACAATGGCACTTGGGTGCGGCTTTACCGGAATCAGGGTACGATTCATGGGAAATCCCGAGCTGAGATCGAGGCGTCCAGGCCCCGGCGCCACTATGCCGCTTTCTCGTTCGATAATGGCAAGTCCTGGACACCTCCGACTCGGACGAATTTCCCGGATACAGGCGCCCGTGCAAATGCCGGTCAATTGCCGAACGGCCAGTTCTACGTGATCAACAATCCTTTGCCAATGACGGCTAGGCAGGGTGGACG
>JAUVDD010000315.1 GCA_030595525.1 Puniceicoccales bacterium | reverse complement strand
ATAATGTCCGACTGGCCAGCTATCATGTGGATAGGGCGGAGTTGGATGAATTTCTCATTAATAAATGCCGTGAGGCCGGAATAGAAATTCTGCGACCGGCAGAAGTGAAGAAATGTGAACTGAATCCGGGGGGCCTGCAATCCGTTACGGTCAGGACCGATTCCTCGGAAAGCGAATTGCAGGCACGTTGGCTGGTGGACGCTTCCGGAGCAGCCAAGTTGCTGGCACGGAAATCCGGATGGGTACGCAAGAATGAGGCCCATCCAGTTAACTCAGCATGGGCTCGCTGGAGCGGGGTTGTAAACTGGGACAACAAGGAATTAAAGGATCGTTTCCCGGATTTCGGAAAACGCTGCTTTGCCAAACGGAACACCGCTACCAACCATTTGGTCGGTAAGGGATGGTGGTCATGGTGGATTCCGCTAAAGGATGGCGATGTAAGCATCGGCATAGTCTGGGATGAGCGCCTCGTCGAACCTCCAGAGGGCGACAGCCCCGGTGAGCGACTGCGCGGTATGCTTGAAACACACCCCATGGCCAAATACTTCCTCGAGGATGCTTCCTGCAACAAGGGAGATATCCACTGGCGTCGCCACCTGCCCTATTGGTCGGAACACATGGTTGGGGATGGATTTGCCCTGGTTGGGGATGCGGCGGCGTTCATGGATCCTTTCTACAGTCCGGGTCTGGACTGGGTCAGCTATACCAGTTACGGAACCGCCCATATGATCGCCATGGAAAAACAGGGCAAGTGGAGTTCCGAAGACTGTGTTGCACGAAACGAGCTGCTGGTCGGCAGCTATCATCGCTGGTTCAAAGCCATTTATAAGGACAAATATTACTACATGGGCGACTGGGAACTGATGAAACTGGCATTCCGGCTAGACGTCGGTCTTTATTACCTCGGAGTAGCCTCCCAGTCTTATAAATACGGAAATGACAGTTTTCTGGCAGCACCACTGAACGGCCCATACACGGGTTTCCCTGCATGGCTGATTTCCACATACAACCGACGATTGGCAACAATCGGGAAAATGCGCATGAAACGTGGAACCTGGGGGAAAAGGAACAACGCAGCCTATTTTCCGTTCAGGAGCTTTACTTTCGATCTGTCTTTGCCGTTAAGAAATCTTTCCGCATTGGGCACATGGTTGTTCCTCGAACTCAAAGAAGGCTGGCGTACCTGGTTCACCTCTCCCTGATACTTGCCTGCTATGTCCAAATCCTCCCAGTCAACAGGCAATGCCAACCAGCTTTTCAGACTGGCCGCTTTCCTGATGCTGATTATCAGTGGCTTTGTCCTCCTCATCTGGTCAGACTTTGATTTCGCGAATCTCCTTGATAAGGTCCAGCAAACCACTCCCCTGCTGTTCGTTTCACTGATGGTCGTCCTCCCACTGGTGGGATTTCCTATTTCTGCTTTCTATCTTTACGCTGGCTCAGCCTTTCCCTGGTGGCAGGCTACCCTGCTTTGCAGCCTGTCTCTGGCCATCAACATTAGTGTCGCTTTTCCATTGGCAAAATACCTCCTGAAGGCCCCGGTTAGCCATTTCATGGCAAAATACAGTAAGGAATTGCCTTCCCTGACCAAGAAAACCCAGTTCCGTGTGACGTTTCTTGTCCGCTCAATTCCCGGCATTCCCTATTTCATGCAGAACTACATGCTGCCACTGGTCGGGGTGAAATTTATCCACTATTTCCTTATTTCATGGTCTATTCAGTCAGTTTTTGCCGCCGGAATGTCTGCTTTACCCGATCTCGTGAAACAAACAGGCTGGGTCCCCGCTGGTATCGTGGGTGGACTGGTCATTTTGCTTATCCTCTTCAGGAAAGTCTATTTACGGAAAGAATTGCCCCTCGGAGAATGAATTCCCTACATCAAGAGCTTGACCCCGATCCATCTCCTTAAATGAATGATAATTATGTCAAATGACCTTAAATCAGAGCTTAAGAAGCTGATTGTTGAAACTTTAAATCTGGAGGATGTCTCTCCAGAAGAAATTCCTGACGAAGAGCCGCTGTTTGGAAGTGGTCTGGAACTGGACTCGATTGACGGGCTCGAACTGGTCTTGCAACTGGAGAAAACCTACGGAATTAAAATCGGTAGCAGCGAAGAATCAAGGGAAGCCCTTCAATCCGTGAACGTCTTGGCGGACTTTATCGGCAGGGAATCACAGGCGAAAGGCTGAGCAAAACCATGGCCGACGTGCCACATCCTCCTCCTTTACTAAATCCGGTGCATGTACACCGGGGTGCATGCCGGACCGCTCTAGGGAATGGTAGGGAAACAGTTGAAGCCATGCTCAATGGCTCGTCCGGACTTTCATTGACACCTATTTACGCCGAAGATGGTGGAGACGAAGGACCTCTCGCACTCCGTCAACCGATGCATCGCTGCAATCCGCCACGCTGGTGGAATGATTTGGTGGATTTCATTAAACCCCTTGTTGATGAAAACTGGGGGAGCATTCGCCGGCCTGTATTTATCACCAGCAGCAACTACGGAATTGATGGTCTCTATGGCATCGGTAAGGAACGGAAAGCCGAGTATGCGCAATGGGCTACTCCTCACGGTTGCATGTCCAAAATCCTCGAGAAAACAAATTGGGGAAGGAACATCACCATTCTATCGCATGCCTGTGTTTCAGCTCAACTTGGGCTGTACAAGGCTGCACAGATGCTGGGCAACGACCTCGCTGACGAAGTGCTGGTTCTTTCATTTGACTACGTTGGTCCCTTTGTTGCCTCGGGTTTCCATTCCTTAAAAATCCTCAACCAGTTAATGCCAGCACCCTACGAAGACAGGGAAGTCGGTTCGATCGGGTTAGGCGATGGCATCGGGTATGCCGTTCTTCGGAAAGATGGATCCGGACCAAGAATTGAAGCCCAGTCACTCTACAACGAAATGTTCCACTTTACCGCCAATGCTCCGGAAGGAGTCGGCTTCATAAAGGCCCTGAGCGGATTAAATGAAACTTTGCTTAACCGCAAATGCTGGATCAAGGGTCATGGAACCGGAACATTGGAAGCGGGTCGAATGGAAGCAGAAACTTGTGCCAGACTATTCCCAGAAAGTCACTTAGTCTCATGGAAGGGTGCACTTGGCCATACACTCGGAAGTTGTGCCCTCGTCGAACTGATCCTCACTATG
>JAUVDD010000068.1 GCA_030595525.1 Puniceicoccales bacterium | reverse complement strand
TCCAATTGGATTGGCAGACTTGGATTGGCCAGGATTTATCGGTATTCGTCAGCTTTGTCTGGATTAACGGCTATATCTATTTTGCCCTGTCGGCCTGGTTGACCATTTCTTCCGGGTACAAGTATCTAAGCAATTACGGTTATATATTGTGGGCCGATCCACAGCAGATTAAGCATGCTGAATAAGTTACAATTCATATTCCGGATGTTTCCGGACAAGGCGATTAACGGTCTGTGTACCTGTGGTCCGGTCGGATACTGGGGAAAGGCACCTGGGACGAATGGCACGGTTGTGGGATTGGCCATGTATACGATCCTGTTTTTTCACTTGCCTTTGGTATCTGAAATTTTCCTGACATTTGTACTTATAGGGATCGCACTTCCGATTTGTGATGAAGGAGAGCGTCGGTTAAAAAAAACGGATCCCGGAGAAATGATTCTCGACGAGATTGTTGCCATACCGCTTTGCTTCCTTGGATTAAAACCGTACATGGAGCAATACGGGTATGTCTGGGCATACATGTTGGGAGGTTTTATCCTATTCCGGATTTTCGATATCCTGAAGCCATTCGGAATTGATAAGCTCCAACGCTACAAAGGTGGAGTAGGGGTCGTGCTGGATGACCTGGCAGCAGCAGTTGCAGTCAACCTGACCCTGCGTCTGTTGACCGCCGCCTTTTATCTAGGCGGTTGGTAATCGGATGGATCGCGCTTTACAAACTCAGGAGATAATCGAGAGCAGCCTTGTATCCATGGGCTCCCATTCCTGAGATTTGTGCAACACAAGCAGGAGCGGTCACGGAATTGTGACGGAAATCCTCGCGCTGATATATATGGCTGAGATGCACCTCAACAAAACGAATCGAGCAGGAAGATAAAGCATCCCTAAGGGCGACACTGGTATGAGTGAATCCGGCCGGGTTTATTATTCCCAGGCTAATGCCTGCATCTGACCAAGTGTGGATCTGCTCAATCAAGTCACCTTCGTGGTTACTTTGATAATGGACAATTTCAGCTCGTTCCCCTGCGTGATCCTTTACGGATCCAAGGATGTCATCCAGAGTCAGGTTGCCGTAGATTTCCGGTTCGCGCTTACCCAGACGATGCAAATTGGGTCCATTTAAAATTGCGATTTTCTTCATGGTAAGCGCTTTCGTTTGGAATAAAAAGGAAGACCGGTCCCTTAAAGGGACGCGGTCTTGCTCTTTAAAGCTTCCTTCGGAAGGAGACCGGTAACCGTGTCCTTCAACTGGCCATCCTTGAAGAACAGCATGGTCGGGATTGCCCGGATGCCGAACTTCTGGGCGAGGCCCTGATTTTCGTCGACGTTTACCTTTGTGACGACAACGCCGTCACCCATTTCAGCAGCAACTTCCTCAAGGATCGGGGCGATAGTCCGGCAGGGGCCGCACCAGGGTGCCCAGAAATCCACGATCACTGGCGCGCTGGCCGAAGCGATGGTTGAATCGAAATTAGCTTCACTCAGGTTAATGATGTTTTCTGACATGATTTGTTACTTTTATTGTTATTGTCTAAATTGCAACTCATCGGGGAGTATTACGGTCAAGTAATTCCACCAATTCATCTTTTTCGGTATCCTCAAGCTCCTTACCCTTGATTTTTAAATCCTCAAAAGTTTTGACCAGAGTCTCAGTCATTTTGTCGTGAGTCTCCTCGGATCCCCCCACAATAGAGAATTTCTCGGCACGGGTCAGGCGTTTATGCCCGTCCTCATTGTCGAGTCCGACTCCAAGTAAATGTGACTTAGGATTAGGTTTCATACGATCGGGTAGAAGATAAGGTTGCTGAGGTTTGAGAATTTTCAAGCAAGATTATTCCCGAATCGCGGTACAGTTAATGTCACCGAAGACACTGTCCTGTTGGAGAGCGACTTTGCTGAGTCGAGTCAACTCCAGCAACGCGAGGAAAGTGGATACAACATAATGAACTGAAACTGTGCCGTGAATAAGATCCGAGAATTTAAATGAGGACCTCACTGTTAGTTCCTGTATGATGTCTTCCATCCGTTCGGAGACGGTTACGGTTTCATCATGGATTTGCCCAATAACTATTTTCTCGGATAGGCGTCTGAGTACCTGATTGAACACATTCCAGAGCGAGATGGAATCGCTGGGATGAAGAGGGCGCTCAACCTTGTCTTCAGCCTTCAGAAGATAATCCCGGAAGAGGATATTCTGGGCCTCTTCCATCAATTCAGAAATTTGTCCCGCTGCATCTTTGAATTTCCGGTACTGAATCAGTTGCTGGACCAGTTCCCATCTCGGATCGACATCTTCTTCCTCATCGTCTCCCATGCCGGGCAACTGTTCATCCTTTGGCAGAAGCATGCGGCTCTTGACTTGCATGAGGGTAGCGGCCATGACGAAGAATTCGCCAGCCACCTCAAGTTTTTGATGCTCCATGTTCCGGAGAATATCCAGATATTGATGAGTAATCCGCTCAATCGGAATATCGTAAATATCGATCTCGTGCTTGCGAATGAGGAACAGGAGCAAGTCGAGAGGTCCCTCGAATATTGAAAGGCTGACGGAATGGTCGAATCCGCGAATTAAAGGACGATCCTGAGTATTGGTTTCAGACATGCGTGAAAGGTATATTTAGGGGATTAGAAAGATAGCCAAAGAACACGCATGCCAATACTGAAATCGTCTTCGCGCTCATTTTCATTGTTGAAGGCGACATACGTTTCCATCTGCCAGACATTGCCGAAACGTCGGCTAATCCCGTATTGCTGGCGGGTAATGGTATCCAGTATTGCATCATAGTGCCAGTAACCTATCAATCCCAGGTTTTCTGAAAGGCGATAGTTGCCAACAAGTTCGTATTGTTCGATTCCACCTCTCAGGTATTCCGCCTGGAGGGTGAGAGACCACAGGTCCGCGCTGTGTAGAATAGCACGGAGATAGGCGGCCTCTGTTTCCTTTTCTTCGGTGCTTAGTTTCTGACGCCACTGCAAATCGAGCCACGGGAACGGTTTGTAGTCCAATTCGGAATAGAGCGCATCCAATTCGTTTTCGTTTTCTTCAGCAGAAAACATAATATCCTGATACAGGTTAAATGACAGGTAGTCCCGGTATTCAGAATTACTACCTGCGGCCATGATGGTGTTTTCCCATCCAATCCGGGCAACATTCCATTCGCGCAGTCCATCGGTGTGATCGATATCTGCCAGATCTAAAACGGGTCGCCGGGCAATGTAGACGAAATCATCGTAATCCGGAATGACCTCCGACATGTCACCACCACCTGGATGCCAGCGATATTGTACTTTAATCCGCGATACATGGCGCAATTTGCTCATGTTCCAGTCAGGGCGATCGACATCATAGGTTCTCGAAAATGCCCGGGAGAAATCCACCCCCAGTTCGCCCACCCAACGATCTTCGGTCATTGAGGGAAGTGTGTCGGTCTCACTCCGGCGATATTGGGTCCACCGGCCACCTGCTCGAAGAACGATGCTACAGCCAAGGGGACCGACAAATGGCCGAGTCAGGGTGAGGGAGCCGTCCATACGATTGTGGTAAGGGCTTTCTATTTGCTCAATCAGATCGTTTCCGAAGGGATCCTGCGAATTCATCAAGCCAAGTGGACCATCCGGAAAGAGAATCGGAATATCCAGGTTTGCAATATCCACTTTCCGGTAACGAGTTAGTCCACCGGCTGCCTGCATATAAATCCCGGATTGAGCAAGCTGGGATGGGAGCCACTCCACATTGAGTTCCGGCAAGCGTTCCACCATGCCATAGAAATTATTGATCTGACGCCGTGCGAATGCATTAAAGAGGAGATTTCCTTCCTGCATTGTGAAATCAAGAAAATGATCTGGCTGGAATTGATCAAAGTACTGGTCCCGGCGAAAGTCCCGGTAGAGCTCAGAATCACTGATGTAATTGCCTCTGGCTTTGAATTGGATTCTGTCCTCTTCATTGGCGTCCACTCCAAAATTGGCAAACCCTCGAGACTGCTCGATTCGCTGGCCGATTAAATCCACCCCGCGTTCATCCGAATCATGGTCATGAATCCATCCAGTATCCACGAAGACCCGGAGTGATTCGTCCGGTTTCTTCCATTCCATTGCTGGTCCAACCAGGACGCCGCGCCGGCTGAATACATCCAGATTCCCACCGATTGAGAGTGATTGGCTAAAGGGATAGAGCCAGCGTGTACGTACATAGGCACCCAGGCTGTTCCGGAATCCAATCCTGGCATCCAGGTCTGCTGATGGGGATCCGAATGCGTAATCAAATCCGGGGAGGGGGATCTTCAGGCCGCCGATGGCATTCAGTCGCAGTCCACTACCACTGACAGATTCATCTGAAATCCATTTGCCTGTCCGAACCTCCAGTTTAGGGGAGTTTTCGACTGGTTCTCTGAAATAGATGGTAACTTTGCTGAAATCGATTTCTTCCAAAGTCCCCTCGAACGAGTCGCCCTCAAGAAATAACGGTGGATATCCCGCCCTGAATTTTCCGGCAGTGACCCGCTTTGTATCAGCATCGTATACAAGGTGTTCTGTCAGGAGTCGCATTCCATCGCGAGTGACACGGACATTTCCCGAGGCGTCAATTTGGTCCTCGATTCGATTGTAGAGGATTTTGTCGGCTTCAACGCGAGTGTTTTCGTCCTCGTACACGGCATTACCTGTGGCGATCAAAATGCCGTCGTCAGCGGTGTAGGCGATAGGCTCGTCCGCACTGAGCTCAGGAGCTTGGGTGAATCCGTATGCACAGGGCAGGGCGATTGATGCAACTAGAAGAACTTTATGTAACAGCTTCACTGAATGGAAAGGATGGCCCAAGGAAATCGTGGCTCAAGCGTTAATTTCATTTGATGAACTGGATTTGATATCATTTAATCGCTTGCACTGAGACACTCAGAATGCGATCAAATCGGTGGAATAGGTGAATATGATTATTTCAAAAAGTGAACTAAACGACCTAATCGGGGCCAAACACCACCATCCTCATGAATTAATGGGGATGCACCCATTCAAGAGTGGGTTAATTGTCCGGGCATTCCTGCAAGATGCTAAATCCTGTGAAGTGGTGGATACGGAAACCGACGAACGATTTCCAATTGAGAGCCTTGCGGAAGAAGGTTTTTTTGAGGGGAAAATCGGTAAACGAAAAAATGTTTTCCAGTACAGGCTACGTGTTGAACGGTATAATGGGGAAATTCACCAATTTTTCGACCCATATTGTTTTCTTCCGACCTTATCGGAAGATGATCTGTACCTGATCAACAAGGGTGACGACCACCGGATCTACAACAAATTGGGATCCAACCTGAGGACAATCGACGGTGTTCAGGGAGTCAGCTTCGCAGTTTGGGCCCCAAGTGCTCGTCGGGTTAGTGTAGTAGGAGACTTTAATCGTTGGGATGGGCGTTACCATCCGATGCGTGTGATGGGTTCTTCAGGAATCTGGGAAATCTTCATTCCCGGTCTCCAGGAAGGTCAGAAATATAAGTATGAAATCCTTGATCAGGCAGAAAATCTTCATTTGAAGACGGATCCATACGGTACTTATTTTGAGGCACCTCCACACAATGCCAGCATAGTTTGCAATGTTGAGAATTACGATTGGCAGGATACATCATGGATGGAAAGTCGCTCCACCAAACAGTGGAAAACCGAACCTGTCAGCGTTTATGAGGTTCATTTTGGTTCGTGGAAGCGAAAAATGGAAGATGGAGGCCGGCCCTTTACTTATCGGGAGATGGCTGATGAGCTGACCAAATACGTGACTGAAATGGGATATACGCACGTGGAGTTTCTTCCGCTTGCTGAACACCCCTTCACTGGCTCATGGGGTTATCAGGTTACGGGTTATTTTGCGCCAACTCAGAGGTACGGATCACCAGAAGATTTCAAATTCCTGGTAGACACGTTGCACCAGGCGAATGTGGGCATTATTATGGATTGGGTACCGGCCCATTTTCCGACGGATGCTTTCGCATTGGGTAATTTTGATGGTTCAGCGCTGTATGAACACGAGGATCCACGTCAGGGATTTCACCAGGACTGGGGTACCCTGATCCCCAATTTCGGCAGGCATGAAGTTTGGGCATTCCTTATTGCGAGCGCACTTTCCTGGTTGGATCGTTACCACATTGATGGTTTCCGAGTGGATGCCGTGGCATCGATGCTCTATCTGGATTATTCCCGGGAGGAAGGGGAATGGATTCCCAACAAGTATGGCGGGCGCGAGAATCTGGAAGCGATCGAATTCCTTAAGGAAACTAATCGTCTGGTCCATGGTTACTATCCTGGAACGATGATGATTGCCGAGGAATCCACTGCTTTTGCGGGAATTTCAAAACCGGTTGAAGAGGGTGGCATCGGGTTTGATTTCAAGTGGAACATGGGATGGATGCACGATACGTTACAGTACTTCGAGAAGGATTCCATTTACCGCAAGTTCCATCAGAATAGCCTGACGTTCGGCATGATTTACCAGTATTCCGAGAACTTTGTTCAGTGCTTCTCGCACGACGAAGTCGTTCACGGAAAGGGCTCTATGCTCTTGAAAATGGGAGCCGACAGCATAGCCGAAAAGGCACAACATCTGCGTTCACTATATAGTCTGATGTGGGCATGGCCTGGGAAGAAAACCCTTTTCATGGGCTGTGATTTTGGTCAGTCCGAAGAGTGGGCTTATGATGGTAGTCTGCAATGGCACCTTCTACAATACAAGGATCACAGCGGTATCAAGGACTTGGTCCGTGATTTGAATGCCCTGTATGTGGAGGAACCCGCGCTTAGCTGGGGTGACGCCGACGCTGGTGGGTTTGAATGGATTAGCGCCGGAGATTCTGACAGTTCAGTAGTTGCGTTTATTCGGAAGACAGAACGTCCAGAGGATGTATTGTTGGTGGTCGGGCATTATACGCCGATTCCCCGTTATGGATACACGATTGGTGTGCCGTATGCTGGTTTCTGGAAAGAAATCATGAATTCCAATTCAGAGCACTACGGTGGTGATGGGGTGGGTAACATGGGTGGCCTGAAAACAGAGCCAATTTCCTGGGATGGACATAACCATTCTCTGAAACTCACCTTGCCGCCTCACAGCACCAGCATTTTTAAGTTCGTTCGTGAGTAGTGGGAAATTGACAATCCTGAATCGCCGTTAATCGTAATCCTCATGTCTCTTGAAGAAAAACGTACCCGCATTGTTGAGGAGATGAACTATCTTCCAGATCGATTTGAGCGTTTTACCTATCTGGTTGATTACGGCCGGAATCAGGCTGCTTTTCCTGACGAGCTCCAGACCGATACATTCCTGATCGACGGATGCCAGTCCCAACTTTGGTTGGTGCCCGAATTGAAGGATGGAATGTGTGTGTTTAAGGCGGAATCTGATTCGTCGATTGTCAAGGGGATCGCATCGTTGATTTGCGATTTCTACAGTGAAGAGACGCCGGAAAACATTCTCAAAGGGGACGTTAAGTTTCTTGAGGAAGTGGGCGTTGACCAACACTTATCAAGCAACCGCAGAAACGGTCTTGGCAAAGTGGATGAGCGTATCAAACGATTCGCGAATTCATGCCTGGAACCGGATGACACGCAATGAGTGTGGAGCCCGGAGACTCTGGGTTACCTTTATTTGATGCGCATTGTCATCTTTACGATGCAAATCTGTTGCCAGTTTTAGATTGGGATTCGAATCAGAGAGGATTGCCGCTTATCGGGGCCCATGTGATCAACGGAACACACCCGGATAATTGGGGACTCATTGCTGATTATCCTGGACTGGGGAAATCGCGTCCATTGCGGGCATT
>JAUVDD010000107.1 GCA_030595525.1 Puniceicoccales bacterium | reverse complement strand
CCAGCAAAAAGAAAACAAAATCCACAGTCGTCAAGAAGCGCAAGGTTGCTTCCAAGGCGGTAAAGGCAGTATACGCATTCGGTAAGAAGACCGACGGCAATGCAAAATTGCGGGAACTCCTGGGAGGCAAGGGTGCTAACCTTGCTGAAATGGCGACCATCGGACTACCGGTGCCTCCAGGATTCACCATCACCACTGATGTTTGTACATACTTCAGTGATAACAAGGGCAAGTACCCCAAGGGGCTTGAAGCGGAAGTTAAGGCTGCGGTTAAGCAAGTTGAAAAAGAGCAAGGTAAGCTGTTCGGCAGCAAGACCGATCCCCTGCTTTTCTCAGTTCGCTCCGGTGCCCGCGATTCCATGCCCGGTATGATGGATACAATTTTGAATCTTGGCCTGAACGACAAGACAGTAATTGCCTTGGCAAAGAAGTCCGGCAACGCACGTTTTGCATGGGACTGTTACCGCCGATTCATCCAGATGTACGGAGACGTTGTCATGGGTGTTCAGCCGAAGGGTGAACACGATCATGATCCGTTCGAGGAAATCATGGATGGTCTCAAAAAGGAACTGAAGGTTGAAAACGATGCTGACATGAGCGCCGAGGATTTGCAGGAGCTGGTCAAACGTTACAAGGCTCTCATCAAGAAGTGGACCAAGAAGAGCTTCCCTGAAGACGCGTACGAGCAGCTTTGGGGAGCCATTGGAGCCGTATTCGGATCATGGGGCAACGAACGCGCGATCATTTACCGCCAGAAGTACAACATCCCTTCAGCGTGGGGTACAGCTGTTAACGTTCAGGCGATGGTTTTCGGTAACATGGGTGACGAATGCGCCACCGGTGTTGCCTTTACTCGTGACCCTGCAAACGGCGAGAAGGTTTTCTATGGTGAATACCTGATCAATGCACAGGGTGAAGATGTTGTTGCTGGTGTCCGGACACCTAAGCCGATTGCACAATTGGCTGACGAGATGCCGCACGCTCACGCAGAACTGGAAAAGGTTCGCAGGAAGCTGGAGCGTCACTTCCGCGACATGCAGGACTTTGAGTTCACTGTAGAAGACAATACATTATATATGCTGCAGACCCGTAATGGTAAACGTACCGGTCTTGCTGCAGTTCGTATTGCTGTGGAAATGAACAAGGAACGCTTGATGACCGAGAAGGTTGCCCTGAGCAAGATCCCGGCTGAATCAATTGATTCCCTGTTGGTTCCGATTTTCGACCCTAAGGCTGAAGCTGCCTCCAAGGTGATTGGTACAGGTCTTCCGGCTGGTCCGGGTGCTGCCAGTGGCCACATTGTCTTTTCCGCCACGATGGCTGAGATGGAAGTGAAGGCTGGCCGTAAAGTCATCCTTTGCCGTGTCGAGACTTCTCCCGAAGACTTGAAGGGCATGCTCGCTTCTGAAGGTATTTTGACCTCTCGTGGTGGTGTTAGCTCTCACGCAGCGCTCGTTGCCCGTCAGTTGGGCAAGGTTTGTATCTGTGGTGCGTCAGAAATTAAGATCAACTACGCCAAGAAGACCCTTCGTTCCGGAACAACAGTTCTCACGGAAGGTGACTTCATTTCCATTAACGGAACAAGTGGCGAGATCTTCGCTGGTGCAATCGACACCACCGACAGTGAAGTTAAGAGTGTTCTCGAAGGCAATTCCAAGGGATCCAAGAGCTACACTTATCAGCTTTTCTCAACTGTAATGAAGTGGGCAGACAAGTATCGCAAAATGCAGGTCCGCACCAACGCTGACACACCGTCCATGGCCCAGAGTGCTGTGAAGTTCGGTGCTGAAGGCATCGGCCTTTGCCGTACAGAGCATATGTTCTTTGAAGGCGATCGCATCGATTACATGCGCCAGATGATTCTCGCCAGCAATGAGAAGGATCGTCGTGCAGCCCTTAAGAAGCTGCTTCCGTTCCAGCGCCGCGACTTCAATGGCTTGTTCAGGGCCATGAAGGAACTGCCGGTAACAATTCGTTTCCTGGATCCGCCTTTGCATGAGTTCCTGCCACACGATGACACAACACGTCGTCAGTTGGCTACCAAGCTTGGCGTTGAGCAGGAAACCATCACCGAGCGCGTTAAGGCTCTGCATGAAGAAAACCCGATGCTTGGTCACCGTGGTTGCCGTCTGGGAGTTAGCTATCCTGAAATCACCGAGATGCAGGCCCGCGCGGTATTCGAAGCTGCTGCCCAAGTTGGCAAGCTGAAGAAACCGATCAAGGTACAGCCGGAAATCATGATTCCGCTGGTTGGCTTCAAGGCCGAGCTGAAGGATCAGGTTGATATCGTTCACCGCGTTGCCAAGGAAGTCATGGCTGCCAAGGGTGTGAAGATCAAGTACACCGTTGGTACGATGATTGAAGTGCCACGTGCAGCTATTACCGCTGACGAAATCGCCGAAGTTGCTGAGTTCTTCAGTTTCGGAACCAATGACCTGACACAGACCACTTTGGGTCTGAGTCGTGATGATATGGGTTCCTTCTTCGATGATTACCGCAACAAGGAAATCTTCACCCAGAATCCATTCGCCAGCCTTGACCAGACCGGTGTTGGCCAGCTCGTTCAGATCGCAGCCGACAAGGGCCGTTCTGTTAAGCCAAAGCTTAAGCTCGGCATCTGTGGTGAGCATGGTGGTGATCCTGATTCCATTGGATTCTTCCACGCTGTTGGACTGAACTACGTCAGTTGTTCACCGCCGCGTGTGCCGGTTGCCCGTTTGGCTGCTGCACAGGCTGCGATCAACAGCTAAACTTGTAGCGTAAGTTCAACTACACTATTTCAAAGCCCTGGCCCAGCGAATGCGGGACCAGGGCTTTTTTTGAATCTGTAGCGAGCGGGTTTACCCCGCGATCTCAATTACGCCGTCGCGCCATAAAGGCGCTCACTACAGCAAACCCAGTTCCATCTTGCCTTCTTCGGAGATCATATCCTGGTGCCATGGAGGATCCCAGACAATATCAACGTGGGTAACTGCCACGCCGGGCACATTTTCCACCTTATATTTGGCATCCTGGGCAATGGCTGGTCCCATTCCGCAACCGGGGGCGGTCAGGGTCATATCGATCCGCACATGATACTCGCTGGAATCCGGCTCCTGAATGACTTCCATCGTATAGATGAGGCCCAAATCAACAATGTTGACGGGAATTTCCGGATCATAAACCCCCTTCAGGGCGGCCCAGACCTTGTCGTCACTCGGGGGACCAACATGTGCTTCGGCAGCAGCATTCTCAGAGGCAGGTTTTTCCTCTTCAACCACTTCACCAATAGCATCGGCGTGGCGCCCATTAATTTGAGCCATCCCACCATGCCATGTTACAGTGAAATTTCCACCTAGTCGGTGAGTGATGGTAACGGGGGTTCCTGCGGGGATCGTGATCTGGTCGCCGTAGGGAACAATTGTGGCAGGGATTTCGTGACTGACAATTCGTTCGGAATTCATTTTTGAGCTGTTTATTTTTTAAGTTCTAACCGTAAATTTATGTTGAACCAATTCACGGACGTAATCGGCAAGTTGATCGTTATCCAGTTTGCTGATAATTTCCTCGAAGTATCCGAACACCATCAGTTCCTGAGCCTTTTGAGGTGTAATGCCACGGGCCAGGAAGTAAAACAGTTCTGAATTGTCCATGCGTCCGGTGGTTGCACCGTGCGAGCATTTCACATCATTGGCCTTGATTTCCAGACCGGGGAGCGAATTTGCTTCGGCATCCTCACTGAGCATCAGATTATTGTTGGTCTGATAGGCATCCGTTTGCTGGGCATTTTCTTCCACGATAATCAAACCAGAGAAAATCGTCCGAGACTGATCGTTCAGGGCATTCTTGAACAAGAGGTCGCTTCGGCTGTGGGGAGCGATATGGGTTTGCAAAGTGCGTTGATCAATTTCCTGGGAACCAGTCGGAACATTCAAAGCGTACAATTCCACGTTGCTGCCACTGCCAAATATCTTTCCGTGAACCTCTTGTCGGGCATGGGAAGATCCCACATTGATCAAAGTGCTTTTGGCATTTGTATCATTCTGCGCATTGCTTGTATTCAGCTGCATGCTCAAGGTGTTTGCATTCCAGTTCTGAACAATAGTGTGACTGGGTTTGGATCCGTCACCTGCGTAAAGATGGGCATTGGCGATAATAAAGTGCTCTGTTTCCTGGTGTGCTGCTTCCTGAAACTCGACCAGGCTTGCCTTGGCATTCTTCCCGGTGATGAACAGGGTGTGAGGAAAGAGAGCAGCCTTGTCGGCTACTGCCCAATTATAAGCCATGAAAGGCTCCTCAATTTCCAGATTATCCGGAACATACAGGAAAACCCCGTTACGCAGTAAAGCCAGGTGCAGAGCCTCAAATTTCTCCGAACCAAGATCCGGAGATTGTTTCATGAAGTATTCCTTTACGAGGTCAGGGTGCTTAACGATGGCGTCGAACAAAGTGGTGTAAATTACGCCCTTTGCTTTCAGCTCTTCGTCCAGCTCAACCGGTGCGGCCAGTATGTCGTCAGTGAGAATTATTCTCCCAGCGACCTTCTCCAACCGGTGTGATTCCTCAACCAGATGAGTGGAATCCTCATCAGCCTGGGCAGCGGTTCGGTAGCTTCCAGTATTGGTGAAATGTTTGACGTTGGCGAATCGCCATTTCTCATTGTTCCGAGCCGGGTAGGGTAGCTCCATGTAGCGATTCCATGCTTTCTGCTGGTCTTGCTTGAACCAATCCTGGTCAATGCCAGTTTGCTCCTGGTGCACCTCGAAAACCTTCGGATCGTCCAATGAGGGGTGTGATAGTACTAATGTTTCGGACATTCTATTACTTTCAAAAAGTTTCGGTTGATTAACCTACGGATCCTTCCATTTCCAGATCGATGAGTCGTTTCAATTCGACCGAGTATTCCATCGGGAATTCACGTATCAGGTCATTTACAAAACCATTCACCGCCAGACTCATTGCATCGCCTTCGGGAAGGCCTCGTTGCTTCATGTAGAAAATCTGTTCGGCACTGACCTTGGAAACACTCGCTTCGTGTTGTACGGTGCTCTGGTTGCCCTTCACCGTTATAGCCGGGTATGTGTCTGTCCGGGAGTTGGTGTTGATCAGCAGTGCATCACATTCGGTGTTGTTTTTGCATCCCTTCAGGTGTCGTGGAATACTCACTACACCGCGATAGGTTGAACGGCCTTCACCAATTGAGATGGACTTCGAAATGATATTTGAAGTGGTATTGTCGGCAGCATGGATCATCTTTGATCCGGTATCCTGATGCTGGCCATCATGAGCAAGCGCGATGGACAAGACTTCGCCTCGTGCTCCGGGACCTCGCATGATGACGCCCGGGTACTTCATTGTCAGGCGGCTGCCAATGTTGCAGTCAATCCACTTGATCTCGGCATCTTCCATGGCCAAACCACGTTTGGTCACCATATTGAAAACATTCGCCGACCAGTTTTGCACAGTGATGTACTGGATCTTGGCGCCCTTTAATGCGACCAATTCAACAACAGCTGAGTGCAAGGTAGTCGTCTCGAATTTCGGAGCGGTACAGCCTTCCATGTACGTGAGCTCGGCGCCTTCATCAGCAATGATCAGGGTCCTTTCAAACTGCCCGAAATTCTCGGCGTTGATTCGGAAGTAAGCTTGCAGAGGTTGTTTCACCTTAACACCGGGTGGAATATAAATGAAAGATCCACCCGAGAAAACCGCACTATTCAAGGCACTGAATTTATTATCCCCGATCGGGATAACCTTGCCAAAGAATTTGCGGAACAATTCGGGATGCTCTTTCAATCCTTCGGTCGGGCCGAGGAATAAAACGCCCTGTTTTGCCAGATCCTCCTTCATGTTCGAGTAGGATGCTTCCGAATCGAACTGGGCCTCAACACCAGCAAGGTATGCACGTTCCTTCTCAGGAATGCCCAATCGCTCAAAAGTTTCCTTGATCTCGTCCGGCACTTCATCCCAGGTCCGGGATGGTTGCTGTCCCTTTGAAAGGTAATAACGGAGGTTCTCGTACTTGATATTCTCGATATCTTTTGAGGCCCAATGTGTGGGGTTCGGCTTGTCGTTGAAGACCTTCAGGGCCTTCTTGCGAAATTCCCTTATCC
>JAUVDD010000126.1 GCA_030595525.1 Puniceicoccales bacterium | reverse complement strand
ATTCGGATCCTGGGCCCTCAACTGCGAATAGTAAAATCCACTTCCATCCTGCAACCAACTCGGATTACTCCGCACCCTGGGTATTAAAGCTTCCATCACATTCCCGGTAGTCACTTCCAGAATATACAAGTCAGGTATCTCCGAACCCCCGGCTGCGATTCCGACAGCGACCAATTTCCCATCGTACGATGGCGAGTAATACTCAATCGAATGAACCACTTCAGACTTGGCGAAGTTCTTTGGATCGAGAATCAGTTTACTTTCAGAATCGATTCCATCCCGGTAGAAAAGACTCCCGACTTCCTCACCGATTTCCCGCTTTAAATGGAAGTAACGTTCATTTCTTCTACCAAAGCTATAAATCTGAACAGTCTTGGACTCATCAATTTCCTTTATACGCTCATAAAGGACATCCCGATCCGGCATATCTTTAATCAATTCCCGGGTAAAGGTATTCTGTGCTTCGAACCAGGATTTTGTTTCTTCGTTCTTTTCCTCAAGCCAGATGAATGGATCATTCAGTGAAACCGGTCCGTAATGGATAGTCTCTCCTTTAACTGGTGTCTCGGGATACTCAAATGCCGCGGTGCAAAGGGAATTACCAAGGATTGAGATCAAAACCGCTCCGTAAATCTTCATACTGTCGACATTGTACTTTAGAATAGATTCCATAAGTTTCACCGAACCTTTTTTCCTGTAATTTGCAAGAATTCCCACAGTTAATGAACTGTCATAGTCCTTGAATCTTAGGTTTCGAGGGGATAGGCCTATTACATGAAAAGAATTTGCCTGGTTCTTCTACTTGCCGCCAACTCCTTGTGCTTTGGTACATATGATTTTCTCCCAACTAATCTTGATTACGATGATTCGATCACTTCACCAGAAAAGTTCTTCGCATTTAAAATAGGCGACCGGCATCTTCAACACTATCAAATTGTTGCCTATTGTAAATATCTGGCCGAGGAAAGTGACCGCGTTCAATGGGTGGAATATGGAGAAACCCACGGAAATCGATCCCTTGGGCAACTCCTGATCTCTTCGCCTGAAAACCTGGCGAATAGGGATCAGATACAGAAACAGCATTTATTATTACAAGATCCTGAAGAGTCCTCCCGCCTCAATCTCAAGAAGATGCCAATCGTAATCAACTTGAATTACAGTGTGCATGGAAATGAGGCCAGTGGAGCCAATGCTTCACAACTTATAGCTTACTATCTCGCTGCTGCACAAAGTGCTGAAATTGAAGAGCTCTTAAACTCGTCCATCATTCTCCTCGATCCCGTCCTGAATCCGGATGGTTTGGACCGGTTTGCTAACTGGACAAATAGTAACGTGGGTAAAAATCCCAATCCTGATCCCAACACCCGTGAACACAAGGAAGGTTGGCCCAACGGGAGAACAAATTACTATCTCTTCGACTTGAACAGGGATTGGATGCTTCTGACACAACCAGAAAGTCGTGGCAGAATAAAACAATACCATCGTTGGCTGCCGAATTTTGTCCTCGATTTTCATGAAATGGGAACCGACGCCACCTATTTTTTCCAACTGGGTGTACCCTCACGCTCACATCCGTTGATCCCGAAGAATGTTTATGAACTTACACAGCGAGTGTCACTCTACTTTGCAGAAGCTCTCGACAAGAAGAATTCACTCTATTTCACGCAGGAGAAATTCGATGACTTCTACATGGGTAAGGGTTCAACCATTTCCGACCTGAAAGGTGCAATCGGTATCCTTTTCGAACAGGCTAGTGCCAGGGGAATCATTCAGGATGGAGATAATGGCCCGGTTTCTTTTAAGTTCGCCATCAGCAATCAGGTTGCGGTCTCACTCTCCGTCCTGAAAGGGGCCTCGGAGATGAGGCTGCAGTTTCTGCAGCATACCAAACAGTTCTACATCGATAGTTTGAAGGAGGCAGGAAAGCAGCCCTTCTCGGGATACCGGTTCTCGTCTGGATCCGATCCCGCACGTGCCAATGGCTTTGTTGATGTTTTAAGGCATCATGATATCGAAGTGCTTCAAATAGCTGATGAAGATGCCTGGTACATCCCGTTAGAACAACCACAATACAAATATCTTGAAGCGCTGGTTGAACAACGTAAGGAATTCGAGGAATCGATATTCTATGATATCACAGCCTGGACATTGCCGCTGGCTTATAACCTGGAATGGGAGAAACTGAAAAAGGCACCAAAACTCAAGGAACACTCACAGAAAAGCGTTGTTCTGGAACAAAGCCAGAAGGGTTATGTCTTCGACTGGTCAGATTTGAATGCACCAAAGGTCCTGCTCAATTTACAGCAAGCTGGTGTCCGGGTAAAAATCGCCAAGCAACCATTCGTACTGGATAAACATGAATTTGGTTATGGGAGTGTTTTTATTCCACTCATGCAACAGCCTGAAAAGGCGGATATCGTTTACTCAATAATGCAGAAGGCAGCCAACCTGGAAGAAGTTTCAGTCGCTTCTGTTTCATCATTCCTGACAGGAAAAGGAATCGATTTGGGTAGTGATTCATTCGCTACAATTGAAAAACCAAAAATCCTGCTAGCCGCGACAAGTGGGGTCGATACTTATACAACTGGAAGCGTCTGGCATTTACTCGATGCAGTGTATGATTTCCCTGTTACCATAGTCGAGCCTCGCCAACTGGAGAGAATAAATATTGATGACTATACAGCTTTGATTCTCCCAGGGGCTGAAAAAGGAGTTTATCCTCCATCGCTTGTTCAAAAACTTCGGGATTGGGTCAAACAAGGAGGATCCCTGATTTGTCTCGGTAGCACCTCCAAATGGGCAATCGAGAATGAACTAGTTTCACTCTCCCTAATTGAAGTCGAAGAGAAGGTTCCGGCACCGGTTCGACCTTTCGTAAAAGCACGGGATGATAAGGCGCTTCAAGATATCAAGGGTGCCATCTTTAACACGCAAATCGATATTTCACATCCTCTGACATACGGATACAAACAGGACACCCTGCCGGTATTCTTAAACCGGACTGATTTCCTGTCCAGAACTGAAAGCCCGTACCAGACCCCCCTGGTTTACACAGAGAATCCCTTATTGGCTGGCTATGCTTCCGATGAAAATTTAAAAAGGTTGCCGGGAGCCGCCGCCGTGGCAGTGGAAACCCAAGGCCAGGGCGCAATAATCCTATTTGGTCACCATCCAACATTTCGTGCGTACTGGAAAGGTACGGAGAAGTTACTCCTAAATGCCATTCTATTTGGTCAGTTGATGAATCCTGAGAACTGATTCTAACGTTTTTTTACTATATCAGACGAGTTCAGCACCCGCTTCGGTAAAATCCGGGTAAATAATCTTCATTGCAGTTGATTCTCCTTAATCGTTTCGGATGTGTGGGATAAGAGTGATCTATCGTTATTTCATAATCTTGTCTCAATCACCGATCCAATGAAACCATACGCAACCTATCTTTCGCCCATCGTCGGGTTGCTGGTATCCTCCATCAGTTTATGTGGAGATTCATTGCGATTTGAATTTGAAGACACCCCTTCTGAAGAATTTGGAGTTAGTAGTTATAATACGTTTGGAGATGTCGTTAATGGTGTAGTAGTTATGGATTCGGATTCTGGAGCCTTCTCCGTTACATGGAGTTTAGTCGGAGCAGGCTTCCAGGATCCAATGCATCTAACTCTACACCTGAAGAATGAGGACGTGGGGAACATGGTTACCCTGTCCGGATTCTGGAACGGGGGCTTTGAAACCAAGTCCGTTTCATTTTCATCCAACGATGAAGATTTTTCGCCGGAGCCCGGGCTGATTGGATGGGCAGAAGGCAATCAAATTTCCACCAGCGGTTCTTTTGAAAATTCATTTTTTGTTTCCGGCCTGTACTCAGAGGATCTAAAATTAATTGATCCTGTTGAATTTTCAGGAAAGTTGGAATGGGATTCAGATACTCCCCCACCGGGGAGTTTTGATATGGATGCTGATGATATCCCTGATGATGTGGATGAGTGGAATCAATCCGATACAAGCGACACAGTTTTCCTTTTGGATGTTAATACATGGATCCCCAATCGCATGGCTGGTCTGAAATCATCCAAATCCGGACATACGCTAGCCGACATTATTCAATTGCTTGAACTAGCCGCATCTGAAGATGCAAAGCACCACGGCCAATACGTTCAAGAACTTGTTCGTAGTTACAAGATGCTGGTCAAGGATGACGTGATTACTCAAAAGGAACACACCTCACTGATCCGTATCATCGTTAAGTACGGGAAGTAGGCGATTTAACACCGAATCGCATTCTTCTCATCCACATAAACCAGCAGTGGTTTGTGTGCCTGAGCTTCCTCCTCTTCATACTCTGCGTAGCTGGCAATAATGACGATGTCACCCTTTTGTACCTTTCTCGCAGCGGCTCCATTCAAACAGACCTCACCCGGTTTCCCAAGGATGACATAAGTGTGGAAGCGTTCCCCGTTGTTGCAGTTGTAAATATCAACTTGCTCATATTCCAGTAGATCCGCGGTTACCAGAAATTCTGGTCCGAGAGAGATGGATCCCGCATAGTTCAGGTCCGCATCCGTTACGGTGGCCCGGTGAATCTTAGATTTTAATAGTGTGCGTTTCATGAGTTCAATTCAACAGCCCGACAAAGCCCGCGCAGGACAAGATCAGGAATGTAATCAGTAATTAATTTTTCGTTTTTAAAGTAACGGGCATGACCGCCAGTTGCGATGACCACAGGTTTGCGTCCATCGAACACATCTTCCTGCAGTCGATCGACAACCACCCTCAGTAATCCCATGTGTCCAAAGTAAAGCCCACTCTGGATACTTTCCACAGTAGTCTTTCCCAGACATTCTTTACGGCTGACCAAATCAACGAACGGAAGCTTGGCAGTATTCTTGGCTAAAGCATGCATCGACAAGGACATTCCCGCAGCAATCACACCGCCCAGATATTCATCATTCCTGTTGATCGCGCAAAAAGTTGTCGCGGTTCCCATGTCCACAACTACTCGATCAATTTGCGGAAATAATTCCACAGCAGCTATGGCATTGGCAATCCGGTCAGCTCCCACTTCTGCCGGATTATTTGTCCGGATTTTTAAACCGGTTTTCACACCAGCCTGTAGGAGTAGCGGCTTTATACCGAGATACTTTTCGCAGGCCTCTGCCACGATCCGGTTACAGTCCGGAACAACAGAAGCAATCGCTACCGCTTGTAGGGATTCTATCGATACTTTCTTGGATGCCAGTATCTGCAAAACAAATACACCAAACTCATCCGCACTGGGTGGCTCATGACTAGACTTGCGAAACTCAAGAATGAGATCCCTACCCTGACAAACACCTCCATAGATGTCCGTGTTTCCAATATCAAAACATAAAATCATGACGTCTCCTTTGGACTGCGGAAACATGTTTCCGCTTTCGAAGGCGGTGACATGTCACCGCACTCCAAAATATTCACATTATCAATCAACCGCACACCGATCAACTGCACGGCACCCAAACG
>JAUVDD010000117.1 GCA_030595525.1 Puniceicoccales bacterium | reverse complement strand
CCGTTGACATCTTCCGCCTTGTCGATGATCACAGTCGCGTTTGTAGCATCAGCCTGTTTCTGGTTGATTTCAGTGGTTCGGTAATGGTATTTCGGTCGACCATTAGCATGATATTCCAGGGTTTGCCCATCATCCTCATATAGAGTAAAATGACTTTGATCTGACCCCGCATAAACATTGACAATCAGTTCGTTGTGGTCGGTACCATTGCTGCTGTGACCAAAGGCGTCTTTGGTTTTTTCATCGACAAACATTTGTGGCAAAATGGCGCCGGCCCGTACATATACCGGCAGCCGGAAAATACCGTTACGATAAACCGGCAGGTTCTTGATCACCTGACCATTACTCTGGAACCACTCATTGCTATGATAATTGATCCAGAGGCCTGCGGGCAGATAAAAATCCCGTTCATATTCACCATGACGCGCAACCATACCGACCAGGAGGTCCCTGCCAATAAGCTTCTCATGCCCCATCTTGCGCACCAGCGAATCGTTTTGATAGTAGAATACCAAGGGTGGGATAACCGGCTCTCCAAACAGGTGGGCGCGATACGCCAGGGAGTAATAATAAGGGATAAGCTCATAGCGTTGGCGAATATTGGCGAGATTACTCTGCTTTTTCCCCACCAGATGAGGGCTGGTCTGATAAGGTGGATTGACGGTTATGAACTCATTATCCGTGTGTGGTCGCACGGGCACATCAAACCAGGCACCATTGGCGAACCATTGAGTGTACAACTCTGACTCGTAACCACGGTAATTACCCTGTTTATCATTATACGGTAAGGTTTCACGACGAAAACCACCAATATCCGCGCCATAATAGTCGATGCCGGAGAACGACATATGTAATTGCGCATTTCCGTGGGTAGCCAATGCACGCAGACTGGATGGGATATCACCGGACCACATGGCTGCGCCAAAGCGTTGGGTACCGGCCGCACCTGAACGCGTCATGATAAACGGGCGCCGGTTAACCTGACCTGAATGATTGGCCTGGCCGCGCTTGTTGAAATAACCATCCCAGATGGACTTGTTCCACAACAGGTTATAGAGATTATGGATATCGCTATGTTTATTCTTGAGACCGGAAACGGTTGTTTCCACACCCTCATAACAGGCCTCACTGAGAAAGTCCTCCGGTTCACCCAGATCGGTCCAGTGGACGGTCACACCGTTCATCACTAGATTTGGAAAGCGTCGATTGCTATGGATCCAATCACCGGCTGCGGGATCGGACCAGTCAATCATACGTCCAACACCCCAAAAACCATCCACGCTGGAAACCGGGTTACCTTGTTGGGCAACGTCACACTCACCATTACTGCGATGAAACGCGACCAGATCCACGGGAACCGCCGCATATGTGTCTGTGGTATTGGCAATATAGGATTCTTCAATGACAGTCAGTCCAATGTGATCATTGGCGTACTTTGCGATACGCGACTTAGGATCGGGGAAAAAGTACCCGTTATCATCATTACTGGCTTGATCCCAGTTCAGTCGACCCATGCGGCTCTTTGAGGCATCACCCCGTTGCACGCCACCGAACCAGTTGAGATCCAGCACAAACCCGTCTACCGGAAATCCTTCACTACGCAAGCCTTTCTTCAGGGTATCAATCTGCTCCCAGTTATCGTATCCAAACTCGGAGACCCACAGGCCAAACGCCTTGCGTGGTGGCAGAGGCGCTCGCCCGGTAAGTGCCAGATAATCAGCTCTGAGATCGGGTAGATCATCACCGGTCATAACATAAAAGCGAAGCTGATCTCCATACATGCGAGTTTGCCACCAGAAGGCGTTGAAATTCCAGGTTTGTTTGTATACGTTATCCACAAACAGGGCATAATTCAAATTGTCATTTCCCACGGCATACATGACGGGTATCTGCACATTTCCCACCGCACCACCTTCAAATCCCATAAAGCCATTGCCCAGCGTTTTATGCCCTTCACGTACACCCAGGCTGGTCCAGTCACCATCGGCCGAGCCGGGCATCGTGAATTGCTGTCCGAGACCATATACGTGCTGTATGGCAGCAGGATCAATATCTAGACCTTTATAGGGTTTATCAAGGTCATCAGGACACAGAGTGGTCAGATAGGCATTGTTTTTGCTTTTATCCTCGAAGCGGATGCAGAGGTTTCCGGCATTAACTGTGAGCTTCAGATCATCGGTCTCAAGGATGTTGTCTGCATCGGTAAACGAAGACGGCCCACTGTAGTCGGTCTTGAATACCATGGGAGAAGTATACAATAACTTATTAGTGGCTGGACCATCTCCGATTGAAGATACCTCAATGTGGATCAGATCGTCATCCAATACCTCCACAATGAGATAGGCCGTGGGGTTGGTGAACTTCTTGCGTTGCACTTCAGCGCTAACCGTCTGAACTGTGCTTAACAACACGATAAGGATTAATAATGAGCATCGCATGGTTCCCCTCCTTGTCCATAGACTAAAAATCCGTCTTGTACGATTCAATGATATCTGTTCAATTCAGCCAGTACGATGCATTAAGTCGTTCAGGATGATACTCGAGAGCCCATACTTCCGCTGTTCAGACACCAGTATTCTACGACTGAACTTCCGAACTTTGCTATTATCAAGACAGCAATCTGGATCTGATAATCCTGATCGTTTGTGCTGACTCTGGCATTGCCAACGAGTGAGTTGAAAATGCAACTATTCATGCTCCCTATCCCGTTGGGATCGCAATTGTTTCCGAAGGGTAGGGGATTTTCGGGTTGGGATGATGGGTTAATCCTACGATACGCGCTGAGCCCGGTGGAAGTTCAAACATCTTCTCAATCAATTCCAGCGAGTCACCTCGCCTGGCATAAAGGAAATGCCATCCCGGAAGAATAATATCCCTGTTGTAGAGTTTTAACGGTTCGGACAATCCATTGACTTTTGCTAGTTCGTCAATATCGGCGTAGCCGAACGTTTTTACCAGCCAGGAGAGGTCATCATTTGACTGCGCCCGATATGATGCGGCAAAGCAGGGAATGCTTAACTCCATGCCCGCCGTCAGGAGTTTGTCCCCCACAATCCTGTTTGTATCCAATACGGCTTGCGGACCAAAACCCGTCAACAAGCTGATTGCTTCGACCGTATTTCCAGGTTTCCACTTGACGGGAACTGTGCCCTTTTGTAGTGACCATGCACGCATATGAAAATTGACCGGTTGACCGGGCAAAGGCCGAAAACATCGTGCGTCAACATGCCACCCCGGCAGAGAAACCGTAACCGTTTCCAACTCCCCACACGGCCTATGTGGCTCATAAATCGACCCATTTGCATCAGTATAGGATGTCTTTACCAACTTAAACTCCCCCTTCCGCCCGGCGACACCAGGATTCCAGTGCAGGATATTCACCGGCACTTCGACAAAAGGCTTTAATGTCTCGCCGTCAACAACCCGTATCCATAAATCGTACTCCGGTTTTACCTGGCGGGGCTTCCATTCGGGATGGCGCTTTTCAATACGGATGCCGCCGATGTGCCGTCCGTCCCCGAATTGTCTTACGTCAATTATTAATTCCTTATCCACATGGATAGTAGTACTCGGAACAGAAAGGGTCCCGGTGAGAGGCTTTTCTGAATCGATGCGTAATCGGGGAATAACAAGGTTCTTGTGCGCATGCCATTCGATGACGGTTTCTTTGGGCCCAATCACGATGCGATGGGCACCACGAATCCACGTCAATTTTTCGACTTCTTCGTAGCCGTTGATTTCTACCGGCGGGTCGAAATGAGCCGGTCCATACACTCTGGAGTCGGGGTAATTTTTTTGCTCCCCTCCTACAGCATTCTGGAACTTCATATCGGCATACGTAATACACAATGTTGGCAGTACCAACTCCAAAGCCATTTCCGATTTGCGGAAATTCGCCTCAATCTTCAGTGTGTCTTCACGGCATTGCGTCCCAACGATTGCAAACTCATGTTTACCGCTCCAGGATATTGGTTTGTGCGAAGTCGAGCCCGGATCGATTTCGATATCAAATACATGATTGCCTGCATCGATATTCCAGAGAATCGAATCTTCGGTGCTCCTGATCAGTCGGTCATTTTGATAGACCTTGAAGAAAAGATCGGGTTTTCTGTCGACAAAGAGTTCACTGAAATAAGATTCGTCGAAAATGAATTCAAATGTACCGTTCTTATCGGTGATTCCGCTGCCGATAAGGTCGTTAATAAGAAGATCCTTATCCCATGCTTCCACTCGGAGACCCTGCACTCTGTCGTCCGAAACTCGGTCAACGAGGTGCAGGCTTATTTTAAATTTTCGTTTTTTCATGTGAAATCGTTCCTTTCTTACTGGATATGCAAGTTACGCAGAGCAACATTATTAGTTCCTTTTATATTGGTTGACCATGCTGAGCCCGTAGCCGTGCCTGGTGCAGGAAACGCCAATGCATCCTGAGGGTGATCCAGTTCCGCAAGCAAACAGAAATGAGTTGCGCCGGCAGGTGCTCCTAATCTCACTGTGGCCTCAGGCCGCCACTGAAAAGTAACCTCCTCCTGGGAGAGGGCGTCTATATCGATTGTTTGCACCAGGACGTTATTTGCTGCATCCTCGGCATCGACCCAGTTATTTGGCGCTGTCCAGGGGTAGGTATATTTAAGCCGTACCGTGGTTCCCAGCGCATTGCTGCTCCCCAGATTACGTGCTGTAACCCTGACATCATAGGTTGCACCCCACACAAGGTTAGTTATTTCATTGTTGGTACCGGCATCGAACACCCTAATATCGGGTGCATGGCAGAAACATCCTCCGGGGTAGGGTGTTTCGCCATAATCATCGGAAGCCGTTCTCACCCATACATCCACATTAACCAGCGGTGCACTGTGATCAATCGGTGCAATCATACGAAGTCGTCCATTTCCATAGAGATTTCGTTCCGTATCCACATATCCGGCTATGTCCGGGTTGACATTGATACCCGTGCGATTTGCGCTTTGCGTAAGCAATGCTTTAATTGTATCCTGATTCAAAGACCGGCCCTGGCTTTGCGCTTGCTCAAAAAGAAGAGCGACGGCACCTGAGACCAGCGGTGCCGCCATGCTGGTTCCCTGCTTGCCGATATAACCACTTGCCTGATTGGAATTGCAGGAAAAAACCTGGTCGCCTCCCGAACCGCCTATCGCTACGATTTCGGGTTTAATCCGCCCATCAAGTGTCGGCCCTGCGCCGCTGTAATTAGCGATGTTTTCTCCGTTTGCAGGATTTGGCGGATGGACTTTCTGGCAGGCTCCCACCGTGAGAATAGAGCGGGCGCATGAGGTGTCGGAGATGGTGTATTTGTCGTTGGTTGCGCCACTGAGGTCAGCCCAATGGCCTTGAACGGCGACCCATGCATAATAATGTGTGGTATCGGCAGCAGATGGATTCCTTAGTCGAATGGTCCAGGTATCGGTAGACAGCACACCCTGGACATAAATTCGAATGTTGCGCAAGCCGCCGCCGGGCTCAATATCCCGGTCGACATCCACATCAAAACCGTTGAGGGTTCCGTTGTAATCGGCGCCGGCACCTTGCCATGGGCTTTGTACACCCCCGCATTCAATCCGATAATCGAGTTCTGGACCAAAATACCATATGTCAACCCACCTGTCGGTAGCGGTCTCCGCACCGAACATATCCAGAAATGCCGCTGGTGTCATGGTAAACACCTCGGTCGCATTCGTACCGATAATACCTTCGCGAAATTCATTGTCATTATTATCGTTTCCGGCGGCAAGAACGATTGACCTGTTGTCGAACGAATGCAGCAAGTTGTCCAGCGCCTGATCGAAAT
>JAUVDD010000294.1 GCA_030595525.1 Puniceicoccales bacterium | reverse complement strand
AATACAATAACGTGGCGTTGCCAGACAGTTCCTGCAACCCGGCTTGGCCATCCACGTCTGCATTAAAGGCGCTCTTTAAGCAACGGATTGCCAAAGGACTCTTCTGGAGAATGTCCAGAGCCCACTCAATCCCTTCCTTTTCAAGATCCACGACGGGAACAACCTTGTTCACCAAGCCCATTTTCTCCGCCTCATCGGCACTATACTGCCGGCATAAGTACCAGATTTCCCTCGCTTTCTTCTGACCAACTATGCGGGCCAGATAACTGCTGCCAAAACCTCCATCAAAGCTGCCGACACGTGGTCCAGTCTGCCCAAACACAGCATTATCCGCTGCTATGGTTAGATCACAAACAACGTGAAGGACATGTCCCCCGCCGATTGCGTATCCAGCGACCAGGGCAATTACCGGCTTCGGCATGCTCCTGATGAGGCGCTGTAACTCCAGAACATTCAGCCGCGGAACACCATCCTTACCGATGTACCCGCCCTTCTTTTCGCCTCGTATCTTCTGGTCCCCACCTGAGCAAAAGGCATACTTTCCATCGGTATGCGGTCCTGCTCCGGTCAGGAGGACAACGCCCGTTGATGTGTCAGCTGTTGCGTCATGAAATGCATCCAGCATTTCATCCACCGTATCCGGGGTGAAGGCGTTTCGGCGATGCGGCCGGTTAATCGTCACCTTGGCGATTCCGTTCCACTTCTCATAAATGATGTCTGAATATTCCTTAACGGTTTTCCAATCTGCATTCATAATAAAATTCTTCTGCTAATCCTTCATTACCAGGTGCTGCTTGTGCAACTCTTTGCTCAATTTTCGTTCCACCCTGATCTCGGCTACAACAAGGCCTTCACCATCCCAAGAACGGATAGCATTCTCCAGGGAGTTTACGTCTTCACAAACCTGGTGACGACCACCATGTGCAGCCACCAACTGGGACAGGTCCACATTTTGCGGCGTGGCATAAAGTTCTTCAAACTTCTGGCACCGCTGTGCAACTGGCAATAATTCGAAAATCCCGCCACCATTGTTATTTACCAGAATAACAAAAAGCCCTGTATCATCATCTGCTGCTCCAAGTAATCCGTTTCCATCATGCAGGAAAGTCAGGTCGCCGGTCACCAGCCACAATGGTGATTTTAATCCACTGGCAACTCCCCTGGCCAGCGAAAGTGTCCCATCGATTCCGTTTGCACCACGCTGGCTGAATGGCCGAAACCTCTTTCCATTAGCCGGCATAAACCATTCGGCATCCCGGATAGCCAAACTGCTGGCATAAAACACGGGAGCTGAGTTCGGTAGCGCCCTACCCAGCATCCGATGAATGTCTCCTTCGAACAACGAGTGTGGCTCTTTTAATTTGATCTGCAGGTCTGATTCCATGCTTCGATCGGTTTCGATCCAGCTGTTTACATAATTCCCTGCGGTGCTGGAACATTTCTCAACAAAATTTACCATGGAAGAGCCAACCCACTCAATTCTGCCATGAAATGGATTCATTGTCCGTTTTCCATCGCTGACAAGGTAACCGGTAACATCTGAATCCATTAGTTGTTGTCGCAAAATCTTACTTGTCGGAGGTTCACCCCACATGACCACAGCCTCCGGAGCCAGTTTGTTCCAAAGTTCTGGATCGCGGGAAATTCGATCATAATGAACAACGACGGCTTCGGGAAATTGTGGATGATGTCGAAGCGGATTGCTGGCATCAGCAAGTATTGGCCATCCTCTTTTTTGAGACAATGCGAGAACTGCCTCCACTTCGTCGCTGCTATCCAACCCTGGCCTCGGTCCGGCAAGGATGAGGGTGCGTTCAGGCAATTTGGGAACAGTTCCTGACTCAGAAACCTCGGACAAAACCGGTTTAAGTCCGTCCAACAGGCTGTAATCCAAGGCAGGTTTCTCTCCTGCAATTGGGAAAAATGGTTCCCGGAATGGACAATTCAAATGCACCGGTCCACCGGGCGATCCCATGGCAGCCTCAACTGCTGACCGGCAAATCTCACGTACCTGTCTGAAGAGTAGTTTGTTCATTACAGGAATCGGCATTTCCGCATAGAAAACTGGATAACTGCCAAACAGCTTCAATTGATCGATAGTCTGGCCCGCATGACAGTGTCTCAGCTCGGGTGGACGATCTGCTGTTAAAACAATGAGTGGCAGTCCGGATTCCCTGGCTTCAATTACTGCTGGATAGTAGTGCGCACCAGCAGTGCCGGAAGTACAGATTAAACCGACTGGATTGCCCGTGGCCTTGATTCGTCCAAGGGCCTGAAATGCTGCCGATCTTTCATCCAGAACGATACTGAATCCGTCCTCTTCGACTTCCTCGAAAGCCATGATCAAGGGACTGGACCGGGAACCGGGAGATACGACAAAGTGTTTAACACCAAGGGATCGCAACGCACGAATTACCAACTCTCCAATCAGGAGATTTGCCCATGCAGGATCCGGTGTTTTCTCATTTCCCATTGCCGGAAAAGTAGAACATCCGACTAAAATGGCAACAATGGTCTTAATGGTTGCAACAATTGAACCGATTCTTCAAGACTTCGCAGGAACAAGTGCCTTTTTCCAAAGTGAGCAGTTTACTCAAATGACAATAAACGACCTCCAATCAAATTGGACGCGCAAGGACCTTATCTCCATTGAATTACTCAGTCGGCAGGAAATCGATACCATCCATGAACTCGCTGCCAAATTCAAGGATCTCCTTGCAAACAATCCTTCAGCCATTCCATCGCTGAAAGGAACCAACGTCCTTAATCTCTTCATCGAACCAAGCACCCGTACAAGAATAGCATTCGAGATAGCCGCTAAACGTCTGGGTGCCGAAGTGACCCTCATAGAAAAGGCTGCTTCCAGTCTGGTAAAGGGTGAGTCGCTGCGTGACACCGCCCAAGTTGTTGAAGCGCTTCAGTCGGATGTCGTGGTATTGCGGCACAGTGCGGCCGGTTCGCCTCTCTACTTAAGCAAGATCCTCAAGGTGCCGGTAATCAACGCTGGTGACGGAGCACATGCCCACCCCACACAGGCGTTGTTGGACACCTTCACTATGAAAGAGAAATTTGGTGGCAACTTGGAAGGAAAAAAAGTCACGATTCTGGGTGACATCCTCTTCAGCCGGGTAGCCCGTTCAAACATCTATGCCCTGCAAAAGCTTGGTGCCAGCGTCACTTTATCAGGACCGGCTACTCTCGTTCCTCAGGAATTTACCAAACTCGGTGTTGAGGTGGATTTGAATCTTAAGTCCGCCCTCGCAGATGCCGATGC
>JAUVDD010000217.1 GCA_030595525.1 Puniceicoccales bacterium | reverse complement strand
AGACTAGTGGAAAATCTGGAAGCAGAAACCAGCCTTATTTAAGGATCACCTTCATGAAAACTCACATATACAAATCTAAAGTTTTCGACATGGCCTGTCGGCAATTCGACAAAGCAGCCGACCTGATTAATCTCGACCCTTCTCTCATCAAACGAACCAAGTATCCCAAACGCTGCATGGTAGTGACCTGTCCGGTACGGATGGACAATGGTCAAGTTGAATTGTTTGAAGGCTACCGGGTACAACATCACCTGTCGCTTGGCCCAACCAAGGGAGGATTGCGCTTTCATCCGGCAGTCACGGTGGGCGAGGTCGCTGGATTGTCCATGTGGATGAGCTGGAAATGTGCATTGGCAGGGCTTCCTTATGGTGGCGCCAAAGGCGGTATTTGCGTCGATGTCAGCAAACTCTCAATCACTGAACTAGAGCGACTTTCGCGTCGCTACATGCAGGAAATGATCCCTTTTGTCGGCCCGAATACTGACATCATGGCCCCGGATATGGGGACGAACGAACAGGTCATGGCCTGGATGATGGATACTTACGCCAATCATATTGGAAATTCCATTCCCGCCATTGTAACAGGGAAACCTGTTAGTCTAGGAGGCTCACAGGGACGTCGAGAAGCCACCGGTCACGGCGTGGCCTATGTCGTGAAATCCTACATGAACGATTTGCGGATCCCCCTGGACCAAGCCACTGCCGTCATTCAAGGATTCGGTAATGTAGGATCAGAGGCTGCCCTCGCGTTGAATGCATTCGGAATCAAAGTCATCGCAATCAGCGATGTCCATGGAGGTTATTATAATGCCAATGGCATCGATGTTCAAAACGCACTCGAGTACTCAAAAATCCACAAATCTCTAAAGGGATGGAAAGAAGCAGATATTATTTCCAATGAAGCATTACTTCGGTTAAAATGCACCGTTCTCATTCCCGCTGCACTTGAACGTGTTATTACTGAGGATAATGTGAGACAATTAAATTGCCGCATTCTCGCTGAGGCAGCAAACGGGCCAACGACAAATGGAGCTGATGAAATCCTAAAAGAGAATGATAATATCACTACAATTCCAGATATTTTCTGCAACAGCGGAGGTGTTATCGTATCCTACTTTGAGTGGGTTCAGGACCTGCAGAGCCTGTTCTGGACAAGGGAAGAAGTCCTTAGGAAAATGCACAATATCCTCGACCGGGCAAAAATGGAAATCGAAACGCAAAAACAAAAATATGGATACAGTCGACGGGAAGCGGCACTGACCGTGGGAATACAAAAAGTTGTGAATGCTAAATCTGTCAGGGGTTTGTTCCCCTGATGCAGTATCGTAGCAGATTGTCGGTTATATAATTAGAGCTCGCAATGAGGTTCGAATTCTCGACCAGATGGGAATTGCCGCTTACGCCCTGCTTTCATCCTATTTCTGCATCCTTGGGAGAGCTTCATCGTTTCGTCCATCTGCTTTTGTAATATTTCTCTCCTGCATAATCGACTTGAGCCAATTGCCCTTTTCGAACCAGTGTTTCCAAACGGTCCCACCCAGCGAGATCATGTTTGCACAATTCACGAACTGCTTTTTCCCGGAGAGGATGAACTGCCGTGATGTTTAGGATATCTTCTTCGAAATTTCCGCTAAAGCCGAATGCGTTTCCCTCGTACCCTGTTAGACACTCGACCCTCGGTAGCGCTCGCAGAAAGATTTGGTTGGCGCACTTGATCGTCACCTCATCTGGTGCCTGTACATATCCCTCTGCCGGCGGACGAGTGGGAACCGACAGGTAAGCCTTACGCGGTTTAATCGAAGTGATGAATTCAGCTACTCGCTCAAGAGCGCCTTCACCATCGTTCATGCCTTTGATCAGCATAGTTTCCGTTACAAGTTCACCCTCGTAAGTTTCAGAAAATGCCTGGATGCCTCGCAGTACGGATGAAAAGTCAAGGTGATGATTCGGGCGATTGATGCGTTTCCAAATTTCCTCGTCAACGGAATCTATTTTCAGGGAAACCCAATCCGCTCGGCCAACGTCTTCTTTCACGTCTCCCCGCCACAAGAGGGAAGCATTCGAAATTATAGCAATTGGAATGGAGAGCACCTTCAAGAGTTCTATCGTGCGACCCAAATTTACATCAAGTGTAGGCTCGCCGTCAGGAACAAACGACAGGTAATCGACCGCATTTCCCGCATTTGCCAGATGGTCCTTTACTTCGCCCAAAACAGTCTCCGGTTCATAATATGGATACCGGTTAATTTCTTTGTCCAAGGTGCGCCCCAATTGGCAGTAGACGCAGGAATATGTGCACTGCTTGGGCGGAATATTGTTAATTCCCAAACTTCTCCCAAGTCGTCGGGATGGGACTGGACCAAAGGCAATCATTATCCATCTCCACTCAAGGCCTTATCTCGATCTTTTGTGAGCTTGCCCGACTCTGCTATATGCTCAACAGGGGCAGGGCCTTGTTCAATAAAGAGAGCTTTGCCTTCCAGCAAGGCCATGGTGATTTTCTTTCGTACCTGTCCCAGGATTCTACCCACAGTAGGGCGGGACACTCTCATTTCCTGTGCTGCCTGAGCATGGGTTAAACCTTCCAGATCGACAAGACGAATTGCTTCAAGTTCATCAAGGTGAATCTCGACCTTGGTCAGTTCACGGGCTGGAATTCCTGCCGGTTTGAAGACTGTTACGCCAGGCAGATTTGCGATGCATCTTGTTTTGAAGGGTCTAGGCATATCTTGATATTATTAAATTATGAACATATGCCAATAACAATGATCTTTCAAATAAAAAATCAGGGTCATAAAATCATCAAACGCCTGAAACGCGGAGTCGATTCGTTTAAAGGCTAGGATTACTAGTTTTGCTGGAAAGGTTTGACCGCTTCATGCAGGGCAGTTCGAAAAGCGGTTATCCGATCGGCCAATGGCAAACAGGAGGGCGCTTCAAAATTTAAGCCTGTGGCTACTCCCCTATCTCGCAGGTAGAAACTCTCAGGCCATTGGTTTCCAAAATTTCCATCCCGGAAAGGATGAACAATACCTCCCGTGGCGGGCATTCCATCGATAAGTTCAGTCTCTTCAATTGGGCACACATTTTTGACTGTAGAAATTATCCTTTTATCCAAATCTGTAACTGGTCCAGTTTTGAATTCGTTCAGATAAAATCCCTTCGTTCCCCAGTCTTCATGCATTAGTAATGCGAGATCAAAACCCGGCTTTTGGCTCAACCAAATCATATGAGCCAGGACAGCCGGAATGTGGCAATAATGATAATCCCGATTCATATCCAATCCATCACCGTTTTCCCTGGTTCCTCTTTCCAGTCCTACTGGATTAAGTACCGGACAGATGACCCAATCAAGATCTCTCGGAAATTCATCCTGATGGAGCATGGAGAGGAGTGCCAAAGGTCCTCCAGGTTCATCCCCATGCATGCCTGTAGACAGGTAAATTCGTGCTGCGCCGGGACGACCATGGCGAGAAAGGCTAACCAACGGATACCCCTCTTCCCGGCCGTATGATACAACCTCAAAACCGGTACGTAGAGCCCATCGCTGAATCGCGCGAAGCAGCCGATTTACATGCAACCCTCTCCGTTTGCGTGAATATGTCTTCAACACGTTCATTTTTCGTCTTTATGAACATATGCTAATAACAATATGTGGAAAAGTCAACTCATTACCGCATTTAAGAGCGGCCAAATCCGTGATGACACAGTTGCTTGGGATGGGCTATTCTGATAATTCGTTTGTGATCTCTTAACCACCGAATCCAATCGACATTCACATGAGTTTCACTTAATTTGAGACCCGTGAAATCTCCAGTGGCGAAACTAACGAGTCAGATCAACGC
>JAUVDD010000194.1 GCA_030595525.1 Puniceicoccales bacterium | reverse complement strand
GTCTGGAAGTTGTCTTTATCTCTCTTAGAACCGGTAATTTGCCTGGCTTGAAGAGATCGATTCGTCCCTTGAGTTCGAATTGCCATCCGTTTTGCGACAAGCTACCGGAAACAGCTTGTTCCGCGAGCCATCCGGGATCGGATTCTCTGGCCCGTTTTTGCAGGACCTCGTGCCAGTGCGAGCCAAGTTCCATCCGCCAACGGCCCACACCTTCTTCAGCGGCAGCAAACAGTGAAAAGCGCGACAGTTCTCCTACGGACAACTACAAACTGCGGCTTTTCCAATCCCATTGCATGCCATTACCATTCAGTGCGGTATCGCATCGTAAAGAGAAAATAGGCCCTTCCAGTTGCAATTCATACGGGAATAAGTAGTCTCACACCATGAAACCAGGAATGCTTCTCTCTCTACTGTTCGTTTTATTCGTTTCATCCAGCAACTTGCTTGCTCATTGCCAGGTGCCCTGTGGCATCTACGCGGATGATGTTGTTTTCGGTGAATTGGAAACCGATGTGGCAACAATCGAAAAGGCCATGGCACAGATCAATGCCCTGAAAGCTGGGGCTGGAAAGGATCCGCATCAGCTGGTGCGCTGGGTGATCAACAAGGAAGCCCATGCACAGAACATCCAGGATACTATGTCCGCCTATTTTCTCGCGCAGCGGATCAAGCTGGACCTGAAGCAGACTGATGCAAAAAAGTACTCCTCTCTTGTTGAGTTGGCTCATAAAATCACCGTTCTGGCGATGAAGTGCAAACAGGGAACTGACCTGGCCAATGTAGAAGCCTTGCATGAAGCCCTGCATGACTTCAATCATGTCTACGGTAGCTGATTGGTTTTTTGTTTCAGATTGCTCTCCCATTATTCAGGGCTTAAGGTGTTGATATGGCCCATGGGGCAACCATATCAGATTTGCATCTGTTCAGTCATCATTCCCGACCCGAGCGTTATTTTGGCCGGATAAATGAGACTGCCCGCACAGCGAAAATATTTATCCTGAACGGGGATATATTTGATTTCAAATGGTCTGAACACGGTGTTTTCAGTCGCTCGGTAAAGGCTGCCAAGCAATTTCTCGAACATCTGCTTAGATCGCACCCAGATTGCCACTTTGTCGTGCTTCTCGGAAACCACGATGCGGTTCCGCTATATATGGATGCGTTGGACGAGTTGGCCGAGTCGTTTCAGAATTTCGAATGGCACGAGTTTGCTTATGTGGTACAGGACCGGGTCTTTCTTCATGGAGACGTTATTCATGCAGGTTGCACCAATCACGCGCTCCGGAGGTTTCGGGGGAAACTTCAGCGGCCAGCCAGCGGGCATGCGTTGCAACGAATAGCCCACTCAGCTGTCCATCGTTCGCATGTCTCCTGGGTTGCGTTTAAAATGCTGCCCAAGCGGATCCTTGCCTCAAGGATTCTGACTTATCTGGACCACGAAAACTGGTTAAATGATAATTCGATAAGTCACATACACTTCGGCCATACGCATAGTGCTTTCGAGGATTTCCGTTACCGTGACTATCTATTTCATAATACAGGTTCCGCGACACACGGGTCACGTTTACGTGTCGTGAAATTCCCATTACACCAAGATTTACGAGGGTAGAATTGCCATGCGGCAAGAAATAGAAGAATTTCCGGAGTGGCGTGAAGCGATGGTGATACGCCAATTGCGGGGAAGGGGAATCAAGGATGAAAGGTTACTAACGGCCATGGGCAGGATTCCCCGGGAACAGTTTGTGCCTGAACAGATGTGGAAGCAGGCATACGCAGATGGTCCACTGCCAATTGGTAATAATCAGACAATCTCGCAACCCTATGTTGTGGCAGCAATGACTGAAGCGCTGGGATTGAATCCCGGTGACCGGGTTTTGGAAATTGGAACCGGTTCTGGTTATCAAACCGCTGTGTTGGT
The DNA here is from genome assembly GCA_030595525.1 of Puniceicoccales bacterium. Lineage (GTDB taxonomy): Bacteria > Verrucomicrobiota > Verrucomicrobiia > Opitutales > Oceanipulchritudinaceae > Oceanipulchritudo. The sequence goes on along the minus strand of JAUVDD010000194.1, from coordinate 2,283 downwards.
TGAATACGGGTTTGAAGTGTTCACTGTCGAACGGATACCAGAATTGTTTGAGCTGGCCAGAATCAGATTCGCAAAACTTGGTTATGAATCTGTCAGTTGCCATCTCGGAGACGGCTACGAGGGATGGAAAGAATATGCACCTTTCGATGGCATAATTGTAACTGCTGCCGCTCCGGAAATACCGGCCCGTTTGGTTCAACAACTCGATTTAAAAGGACGAATTGTGATCCCAGTGGGTACATGGTCGCAGGAGTTAAGGGTCATCCAGAAAGTTGAGGATGGATCCTTGCAGGAAAGAGTGCTTTTTCCGGTCCGTTTTGTTCCTCTGGTTCGCGGTGAAACTTGAGGGTTGTAACATTGGACGAAATTTTTTGAAATGCCAGAACCTTCCCTGTATTGAGTAATCCATAACATAAGAACAATTATGAAGAAGTATATTGTAGAGCTGATTGGTACCTTTTTCCTCGTACTAACAGTTGGTATGACAGCCGTTTACGCTCCGGGCGCTGGTGCCATGGCACCTTTTGCCATTGGTATGGTCCTCGCAGTGATGATTTTCGCAGGTGGCCCGATAAGTGGTGGTCATTTCAATCCGGCAGTGACTGTAGGCGTTTGGTTAAGAGGAGCCTGTCCTGCGAAGGACGTTGGTCCTTACATTGCTGCACAGGCTATAGGTGCGGTGATTGCAGCTCTGGTTGCGGGTTATCTCGGAAAAGGGGAAACCGCAGCAATGTCACTCTCAGTGGGACCTGTATTGTTAGCGGAATTCCTTTTCACATTTGCTCTGGTATATGTTGTTTTGCATACAGCCACATCAAAGGTCTCTGAAGGTAATTCCTACTTTGGTTTGGCAATTGGCGGAACCGTCATGGTCGGAGCCTATTCAGTTGGAAGCATTTCAGGCGGTGCATTTAATCCGGCGGTTGCTATTGGACTGGTTGTCATGGGCGTTGTCGGAGTAGTCGACATCTGGATGTACCTGGTTGCTTGCTTCCTTGGGGGCGTCGCAGCAGCGTTAGTCTACAAGAAGGTAGCTGATCAGTAATCCTCTGTCCCCGGACAAGGGAAACTATTTTTTAAGCTCCATTACCCGTCGGGTGATGGAGCTTTTATTTTACCAACTGAATGGAGTGCCGATGATCGGGGAGGATTTTCAAGTCGAGCCAGTAAGTCGGATATTCTTCGAAAAATCCCTCTATATGCTCAGGCCATTCCACTGCTATCAGGAATGGTGGCTTTAGGAATTCCTCGATGGCCAGGCTGTCGAGTTCATGAGAGTTGCGCAAACGGTAGGCGTCCATGTGTAGCAATTGTCGCTTGCCTTGGTAAATCGTGTAAATGGTGTAGGTGGGACTGGTGACTGCCGTATCGATCTCCATTCCCCGGGCGAGACCGCGTACAAATGTAGTCTTGCCCGCACCAAGGTCGCCACTTAAGGCAACGGCCACGTTATCCGGAAGATAGATGCCCAGTTCAAAACCGAAATTCTCCGTTACCTCAGGGGTACTGGAGATGACTCCTTGTCGAAGTTTATCTATGATTTCCATCATACAGTTAACCAACCAGGCCGTCCGGCATAATCAGGAACAAGACAACTGAGTTCAGGTTGAAGAAGGCATGGAAAAATATGGCGACTCTCAGGCTGCCCGAAAGTTCATATGAAACACCGAGGCATACTCCCACAGCTATTAAACCGGGTAAGTTCAACAGGTTTCCATGGACCAATCCAAAAATACACCCGCTTATCAATAGTGCCAGGATCATCGGTACCTTCCCCTTGAAGAACCTGTAAATGCCCGCCCGGAAAACATTTTCCTCCACGACTGGCGCGACCACCACCGCTAGGAAAAGCATGCCGAAGAAGGCAAAGGGGTTTTCAGTTTCCTGCAAAAGTAATATGGCGTCCTGTACCGGCAGATCGATGTCGAATCCCTTGGATCGAAGAAACTCGATTATACTGTTCCATGAAACAGCCACAGCGTAAACCACCGGCAGACTGGCCAGAAAGTAGAACAATCCCTGTAACATGCATTGACCAAGCGACAGGATTCTTGGATTAAGTGATCCTTCATTGGGACTTCGGTGGTGGAACCTGAACCATTTGAAAATATAGAGCATTCCCAGCTGCATGATCAAGCCTGCTACAACAATGACTTCCGTACTGGGAAAAGATTGGTCGCCCGTAATGATGGCATTCAGTTTAAAGACAACCAGCCCCGAAGACAGTGCCCACATCAGCAGGATGATAAAGAAAATAGAGAAATCCAGATTGGATAAAGGCCA
>JAUVDD010000408.1 GCA_030595525.1 Puniceicoccales bacterium | reverse complement strand
GTCACTGAAGGCATCGCCATTCAGATGCTGGTCGACGTATCCAGCAGCATGGATATGAATATGACACTTCCCGAAGGCATTCAAAAAACCCGATTGGAAGTCGCCAAGGAAATGGTGGAATCGTTCATCGTCGGGGATGGTGAGGATCTGCTGGGTCGCGAAGGGGACATGATTGGGCTCATCACGTTCGCCCGCTATGCGGATACACGATCACCCCTGACATTCGGTCATTCCGCCCTGATTCAACTGGTTAGGAATTTGCGCATTCAGGATCGCCTGAATGAAGATGGAACTGCTTATGGTGATGCCTTGGCGCTGGCAGCTGCACGTCTTGAAAGTCTGGAGGACACGACCGAAGAGTCACAGATCTCCTTTTCCGGGCCCATCGCCTCGAAAGTTATCATTCTCCTGACAGATGGAGAAAACAACTCCGGCAATCACCTTCCGGTGGAAGCAGCAGGATTGGCCAAGAAATGGGACTGCAAAGTCTACAGTATCAGCTTGGGAGATCAGCTCACTGGTGGCAGCGGTGATTCACCTCCCCTTTCCTCGAGCGAACGCGTGCTCGAGCATATCAGCAAGGAAACGGGCGGTCTTTTCCGTAAGGCATTCGACTATCAATCCCTGCAATCTGTTTACGAAGAAATTGATCAGCTTGAACAATCAGAAATTTCCACTCTGAACTACAGCCAAGTTTCAGAGTTCTTCTGGTTACCACTCGCCCTGGCCGTCATCTGCTGGCTAATGGCGCTTATCCTTGAATCCACCTGGTTACGCACGGTCCCATGAGTTACTTTGTCATACAATGGCCATGGATGTTGCTTCTGCTGATTGGATTAATCCCGTTGGCGAGGATGCTGATACGTGCCCGCAAACAAAGGTCTCGTGTTTATGAATCCTTAGGCCGGACCAAACCGGGTTCCAGCATAGTCCGCGACCGACTGCGTCTGCTCTGCATGGGATTGCTGATCATCGCACTATCGCGCCCGGGATACGATCCGGAACGCAGGGCCGTCGCCCAGACCGGAAGGGATGTTGTCTTTGCCATCGATGTATCCCAAAGCATGCTTGCCCGGGATGCCCAACCTTCCCGACTGGATACGGCCAAACAGGGTGTCCGCGATGCACTCGAGCAGTTCAGAAATGAACGGGTAGGTCTTTTGATTTATGCTGGAAGTGCATCTATTCTCTGCCCTCTGACCCGCGATTATGACTTTGTCCGATACATGCTCGACCAGGCAACCCCACGGTCAGTGGATTTTGGTGGCACTACCCTCCTCGCCGCAGTCGAGAAATCAGTGGACACCATTTTCCTCGATGGAAGAGATGGGATGCAGGACCTCATTGTCCTGACTGACGGGGAAGACCATGCTTTCGAAACCGATCGAATTGTTGAAACACTGGAAACAGCAGAAATCGACCTCATGATAGTTGGAATCGGTGACTCCTTTTCCGGCGCCCGTATTCCGGTTGAAAATGAAGAAGGCAACCTGACTTACCTGAAATACAAGGAACGTGAAGTATATACAAAATTGCAGGAAACCAGTCTTCAGGAACTAGCCGGAAGAATGCCCGGATCATCCTATGTGGGCCCCGGCACAGCCGCCTTCGATCTCGGTGGCTTGTATATGGAATTTGCGTTGGAAAAACCCGTTTCGGAATCATCCAACGGTGAAGCCTACGTCGTTTACAAAGAGGCCGGACTCATTCTGGTGGGCCTCAGCCTTATCTTGTTCCTGATAACAGATGGTGTCGGCAAGAGATTATTCCCGATCTTAATAGCTGCCCTTGTTACCGGTGCCATTGCTCCAGAACAATTCAGCTTACTGGAAGAAAGTTTTGGCACGGCCCTAAATCTGCAAAGAGGCGGCAATCACTCGGAAGCAATCGAAGCCTACGGGGATTTACAGCTCCGTGTGGAGAACATATCCATTCATCCAACACAATTGGCGGTCATTCGTTTTAACCAGGGACTGTGTCACTTGGAATTGGCGAACTCTCAAGGAGATCAGTCACCCGAGGGTGCCTTGGCTTCTGCTCAGATTGCCAAGACTTGTTTCCTCGAAGCCAAGCGGATGAATCCGGATTTGGATCGATCTGGTCAGCGTCTGGATCCAATCGGTCAGCTCATCCATCGCTATGAGGTACTGGTGCAGGAAAAGGAAGAGCAGGAGCAAGCCATGCAGGAACAGCTAAACAAGCTTATCGAGCGACTCGAGGCACTGCATGCCGACCAAATGGAGTTAAGGGGAATCGTTGCCAACCGGGATCCAAACTCTCCCCAGAACAGGTCGAATCGCAAACGCACTTCAATCGAACCTCCGCCTGATCTCATAATTCCGCCTGCTCCGGATGAAATAAATGCCTTTATCAAGCTGCAACACAACTACCACACCGAAGGCGATTCCATTCATGGAGAATTGGCCATGCTGAATGCCCTCATGACGCCTCCTCCAATCCCAGGAGAACCGGAAGTAAAAGGTCTTTTAAATGAACCCGTTGAACTGATGGTGGAAGCAGTTGATTTCCAGAAGAAAGCCCTGGATCAGTTGCCTGAGATTCCTGCATGGGAAATGGTTCGGGCAAATCAGAATCACGC
>JAUVDD010000281.1 GCA_030595525.1 Puniceicoccales bacterium | reverse complement strand
GCCACAATTATGACTGATCCGGATTTTGCGGATGTGACGTACATAGAACCGTTGAATACGATGGTTCTCGAGAAGATAATTGCTGCCGAAAAACCGGACGCCCTGCTACCGACCTTAGGTGGCCAAACCGCCCTCAATCTGGCGGTTTCTTTGCATGAGGAGGGCATTCTGGAGAAGTATGGGGTCGAGATGATCGGAGCCCGATACGAGGCCATTCAGAAAGGAGAGGACCGCGAGCTCTTTAAGGATGCCATGATCAAGATCGGCCTGGATGTGGCCACCAGCCGGATTGTCCAATCGATTGAGGCGGCGAGGATAGCCGTGGATGAGGTTGGCGCTTTCCCGTTAATCATTCGACCAAGTTTTACATTGGGTGGAACCGGTGGAGGCGTTGCCTACAATCGGGAGGACTTTGAGGAAATCTGTCAGCATGGTCTGGATGCATCACCGACTCACGAAGTGATGATCGAGGAATGCCTGTTGGGCTGGAAAGAATTTGAGATGGAGGTCATGCGTGACCACAAGGACCAATGCGTGGTTATCTGTTCCATCGAGAATTTCGATCCAATGGGAGTGCATACGGGTGACTCCATCACAATTGCTCCGTCAATGACCCTGACCGACAAGGAATACCAGCTGATGCGTGATGCATCTTTTGCCTGTATTCGAGAGGTTGGTGTGGAAACCGGTGGATCCAATATCCAGTTTTCGGTAAATCCGGAAAATGGCCGGATGGTGATTATCGAAATGAATCCCCGTGTAAGTCGTTCTTCGGCCCTTGCCAGTAAGGCAACTGGATTTCCAATTGCCAAGATAGCGGCAAAGCTGGCAGTGGGATACACTCTGGATGAGCTGCAAAACGATATTACTCGTGAGACGCCTGCCTGCTTTGAGCCGACAATCGATTATGTCGTCACAAAAATCCCCCGTTTCACATTCGAGAAGTTCCCGAACACGGATGACACGCTAACTTCCTCAATGAAATCTGTCGGGGAAGCCATGGCCATCGGACGGACTTTCAAGGAATCTTTTCAAAAGGCTCTCCGGTCATTGGAAGTCGGCTCACTCGGTCTGGGCGGCGGCGGAAAATGGGGTGGTGACGAGGAAACGGAAATCGACGCCATTAAAGCCGGTTTAGTCCGACCCACTTGCTTAAGGACTTATTATATTCGTTTTGCCTTCCGGGCAGGAATGTCCGTTGAACAAATTTTCGACCTGACCGCTATCGATCCATGGTTCCTCCAGCAGTTGAAGGAAATTGTGGAGATGGAAAGTGCGCTGGAAGAAGGCGGAAAGGCTTTGCAGTTACCTGTGTTAAAACTGGCCAAGGAATATGGATTTACTGATCTGCAAATCTCCAACCTGACCGGAATTGAGAAAAGTGAAGTCAAGGAGCTCCGTGAAAAGAACGGAATGAAAACGGTTTATCGGTTAGTCGATACCTGTGCTGCCGAATTTGAGGCCAAGACTCCTTATTATTATTCCACGTACGGGGATGAGAATGAGATCATCCCAAGCGACCGGAAGAAAATCATGATTCTAGGAGGCGGTCCGAATCGGATCGGACAGGGAATTGAGTTTGATTACTGCTGTGTTCACGCCAGCTTTGCGCTGAGCGAAGATGGTTTTGAAACAGTAATGGTGAACAGTAATCCCGAAACTGTTTCCACCGATTATGATACTTCAGATCGCTTGTACTTTGAGCCGTTGACGCTCGATGATGTACTTGAAGTCTACCATCAGGAAGATTGTTACGGAGCAATCGTCCAGTTTGGCGGGCAGACGCCACTTAATCTGGCAACCCCGTTAAAGGAACATGGGGTCAATATCATCGGGACGGATCCGTCCATGATTGATGCTGCCGAGGACCGTGAGATTTTTAAGGATATTCTCACCAAGGTTGGTTTGAAGCAGCCCGTAAATGGTATCGCTTATAATGAGGAAACCGCATTCAAGGAAGCCGCCCGAATTGGATTCCCGATCTTGCTTCGCCCGAGTTTTGTACTGGGTGGCCGTGGAATGTTCATCATCTACAGCAATGACGATATGAAAAAGGTCGTTCGTGAGGTATTTGATGTAGCTCCGGGAAAACCGGTTCTTCTGGATAAGTTTCTTGAAGATGCCATCGAGCTGGATGTCGACGCGATCAGCGATGGATCCACAACCGTGATCGGCGGTATGCTGGAGCATATTGAGTTTGCGGGCGTACACTCGGGTGATGCTGCCATGGTGTTGCCACCGCACACCCTCGGTCGCCAAATGTTGAACCAGGTACGCGAAGCAACATACGCCTTGGCAAAGGAACTGAACGTTGTCGGATTGATGAACATTCAGTACGCGATCAAGGACAATGACCTGTATATTTTGGAAGTGAATCCACGAGCCAGCCGGACCGTGCCATTTGTTTCCAAGGCAATTGGTGTGCCTCTTGCCAAATACGCTGCCTTGGTAATGGCTGGCCGGACTCTCAAGGAGCTTGGCTTCACGGAAGAAATCATTCCAGAATTTTGGGCGGTCAAGGAATCGGTATTCCCGTTTGTCCGCTTTCCTGGTGCGCCTATCGCGCTAGGTCCGGAAATGCGTTCTACTGGAGAGGTCATGGGATTGGACGATGACTTGGGTATGGCTTTTGCAAAGACCCATATGGCGGTCGGTCCAGCCTTGCCTCGCGAAGGTAACATTTTCCTGTCCGTCAAGGATAGTGACAAGAGTCAGGCAGTGGATATTGCACGACGGTTTATTGAGCTTGGATTCACTATTTATTCTACAAGTGGAACGGTGGAGCATTTGAAGGATAACTTTGTGCCCGTGAAGTCCGTCCATAAGATCAACGAAGGTCGACCGAATGTCGTGGACATGATTAAAAACCGTGAGCTGCACATGATCGTAAACACGCCTTCAGGAATGATTCCGCGTCAGAATGAAAATGTGATCCGTACAGATGCTATCAAACACGGCATTCCGATCATGACGACCCTGTCCGGTGCCCGCGCCGCTGTCCTTGCATTGAATTCCTTGAATAAGCACGAACTAAATGTGTTTCCTCTTCAGCATTATCGTGACAGGATTCACTCTCCTGAAGCTTAATGATGAGTGTAGAGCCTGAGAATGAAGTTACTCTAATCGCCTTACTGCACGGGCCCGACCAGCCTGGTCTGGTGGCCCGAGCGGCTAACTGGATTTATTCCAGAAAGGGCAACATCCTGCATGCCGACCAGCATCGGGATGACGAAGCAGGGATCTTCTTTCAAAGGATTGAGTGGGTGCCACAAGGTGTTCCTGCTGATGAGGCCAGTACCTTTTCTGAATTCGTGGCGGAAACGGGCATGGAAGTGTCAGTGGCGCGTTCCGACCAGGCCGCAC
>JAUVDD010000099.1 GCA_030595525.1 Puniceicoccales bacterium | reverse complement strand
TACCCTCGAGAACTGGTCAGAGCAAATCGCCTGTATGTGGCGATTTAGAAAAAATAACTCCATCACTGAAGGCTTCCATCGCAAAATGAAACTGATCCAACGCCGTGCCTACGGCTTTAGAAACTTTAACAACTACCGCCTCCGGGTCATCGCCCAGTGCGGCTAGTCCAAACACAATGAACCCTCAAATAAATGTGTGTTCCCCACTTTTTGGTGTAGACCCGACGAAGCATGGTGGGCCCAGAGGGATTTGAACCCCCGACCAAGGGATTATGAGTCCCCTGCTCTAACCACTGAGCTATGGGCCCGCAGAATAAATAAGGGCTCATATAGAGTCGGGATGTGGATATTGGTCAAGTCTTGATCGACAAGCCCACGAACAATTTTTGTGGGACTGATTTCTTTGGTATAAGCAGGTGAGCTAAAGAAGGCAACAAGCCGGGTACCTAAGAAGGCTAATTCCCCTTGCCAATGTTGATCAGTCGGATTGTAATGAAGTGATGAGAACCGCTTCGATAAAATACCTCTCCGCCCTACTCTTTCCGTTTATCCTTCAAGCAGCTGAATATCCAGATATGTTCACCCCCAGCTATTACACGGAAAAAACCATGAAGCAACAGGTGGATGCATTGGTGAAGATGTGTCAAAAAGCTCCGTTCCACCATCCACTGGAGAACAGCGAAGGGAAAAGGCCCGAATACCGGGTTCCTGACATGGGTAAATTCGGTGCAGGCAAGGGTCCAACCCGCAAGGAGCAGCACCACCCGGCAGTTGATATGCATGTGGGTAATCGAAAAACAGAGGTGGAAGTGTTCGCTGCTCACGGTGGAGTTGTTTCAACTGTCCGAGATGCTCCCAAGTACCGGCACTATGTTGCCGTTAAAAAGGTAATCAAGGATGACAAGGGCCGTGTCCTCGGCAAATTGGTTACCCTATACGGGCACGTCGATCTGGACCTGAATGAAGCGGATGAGCTTTCGTTAGATGGACAAATAGTTAAAGCGGGCGACCTGATTTCAAAACACCTCTATGATGAGACACGAGGCGGCCCTCACCTGCATTTCGAAATCCGATACTACCGTCAGGACGACCAGGGAGATGAAGGATTCTACGGATTCCAACAGAAAATCCCAGGCAGCGGGGATTGGCCTTGGGGACGCTGGGATCCTGTCATCGGTTTCGGATATGGTCACCCACGCAACCACTCATTGGTTCTATACAAGTGACCAAAGGTCCAGAAACAGGTGAATTAACTAACTCTTGATCTTATCGTCATCACGGATAATGCTCCGGTCTTGGCACGGTGAAACTTTCAGAACACGCAGATCATACCGAAAAAGTTGTGGGAGTCAGAGCGGAAGACATTCACAAGTGGATCGACCGTTTTTTCGATCTGGAAGGCTTTGATAATTTCCTGCGCCATGGTAAGACCGACGGATTTGATCCGTATGGACACCGCAAGTACCTCCATTGCGTGGAGGCACTGGACGATGCCTATAAGGAATTTGAGGGAAAATATTCCAAAGAGCAAATTAAGGGCGTATTTGAAACGCACTTAAAGGATGACTACGACGGGTACCTGCCCGTGCAAAGTGATTTCGAGGATGGATACTTCAACGAGAAGTACCATGAGCACGAAGATGATTCGGTTTCAGAGCGTATTCTCAGCAAAACCGAACTGGATGAATATTTCAGCGATAAGTTCTATAAGGCGGTCAAGAACCGGCGGAAGTCCACCACGAACACCCAGTTCTGGTTTGGTTTATTCCTGCCCACCATCGCCGCTATTCTCCTTTTCGTATCTTCGATTTTCGTGCTGATTCTTCCTCAATTCAAAGACAATCTATTGGATCAGAAACGCCTCATGATTCGTGAACTAACCGCTTCCGCTTCAAGTGTCATTCATCATTACATCAGGCAGGTGGAGAATGGCGACCTGAAGCTGCTGGAAGCCCAGGATCGCGCTGTCCGGGAAATCAGCTCTTTGCGCTATGGTGATGAGAACAAGGATTACTTCTGGATTACGGATATGCACCCGAGAATGGTCATGCATCCCTATCGCGTTGATTTAACAGGCAAGGATTTGTCTTCCTATGTGGATGATGAAAACAAGAGTGGAAAGCTTTTGTTTGTTGAGTTCGTTAAGCTTGTCGAGGATGCCAACGAAGGCTACCTGGAATACTACTGGCAATGGAAGGATGACCCACAGCGGATGGCACCCAAGCTTTCCTATGTACGTGGGATTCCTGAATGGGGTTGGATTATCGGTACGGGCGTATATACGAATGATGTCGATCATGAGATTGGCAGGCTGACTCGTAAGATCCTTATTGCATTCACTTTTATCACCGTTGGACTGGTGATCCTGCTTCTGTATTTATTGCGGCAGAGTTTGCGGATTGAAAAGAAACGCAAAATGGCTGAAACCGGTTTAATCGAGGCAAAAGACCGATACCGGACACTCGTGGAAGCATCCAATGAAGGATACATTCTCGAACTCGAAGGAGACCATGTTTATTCAAACCTCGCTTTCCAGAGGATGTTGGGTTGCAGCGAAGAGGAATCCCTCTCCAGGGAAATCTGGTCCTCAATTATTCCCGACCTTCCCGTTAACAAGGTTGCCCGGCTAAATCTTCAAAACGTCTTTCGTGGGCGAACCGTGCGGGGGGAATTTGAAGCCCGTGCCAAAAAACATAATGGTGAATTCGTGGACGTCGTTATGCGGGTTTCCAGGATTTTCTTTTCCGAGAAAAATGGCCACGTTATCTCGTTGAGACCCATCGTCAGGAAAACAGCAGATCTGATTGAACCCCTCGTAAGGGATTCCTCGATCGGTGAGGATAATAGTTTTCCGAATCTCCTGAGCGAGATTCAGATCAGCGAAAGTGAAGGACATGTCGTCCGCCTCCTGAACAAGCTCCCTGGGTTGATCGAAAATGAAATCACGCATTCGACCGATGCCGCAACAATCAGGGATTTAATAGCCAAGGCATACAATGAGACCGTCAGGCGTTACATCCAATTGGCACTGCGCGACCTGGATGAACCTCCAGTGAAGTTTTCCTTTCTATCATTAGGAAGTGCTGCAAGAAGGGAGATGACCTTATTCTCCGACCAGGACAACGCCCTGATTTTTGAGGATGGTGATCCAGATGAACTTGAGAATAACCGGAAATATTTCCTTCAACTGACAAATCGCGTTTGTAGCAAACTAGACCAGGCGGGGTTTCCATTTTGCCAAGGTGGCATCATGGCCGCCAATCCAAAGTGGTGCCTCTCTTTGTCTGAATGGTCTGATAACGTGGCTGAAAAGTTCAGCAACGCCGATTCGGATTCCTTGCTCGAAGTTAACATCTTCCTGGATTTTCATCACCTTTATGGAGATTCTGAATTACCGGCAGCCCTACAGGAAAATATTTTTGCATTGGCGGAACGACACCCGGTCTTCCTCGCCTGTTTTGCCCGCAGCTATCTGGATAACAAGTTGCCTCTCAATGTTTTCGGACAATTGAAAACCAAGCGCCGGGATGGCATGCAAAAGCTGAATATCAAGGAATGTCTGGCTCCGATTGTCGTCTTTGCCAGAATTTACGCCCTTAAATATAAAATCGAATCTGCCGCCACCGTGGAACGTCTGAAACTCCTTCACGAGAAAGGAGTCCTTCAAAAGGATACTTACGAGAAAATGGTGGATGCCTTCAGCTACTTTTGGCGTCTGCGATTCAATAGCCAACTACGTGAGCACAGCGACTTGAGGACAATAGACGATACCATCAATATCGATGACCTATCAGATACCGAACGGCATGACTGTAGGAAAATGTTATCCTCATTCTCCACATATTACTCAAAGGTGAGTTTTGATTTCCTCGGAGTCGATCCCAGCCTGGTGGAATGATTCGATGCACACCGATTATCGACATTAGGCAGGCACTGATTTTCATTAGGATATTTAATAGCTGATTCAATTTGACATTAGCTCGTCAAACTCAACTTAATTTGGCGCCCCATTAGCCTCCCTGTTAGTAAATCTCAAACACCTGATGGTATATGACTGATTCGAATGACACCTCGTATAATATTAACTTCTTTAAACCGAAAAAGGGTATCGCTCGGGATAGTAACCGACTTATCACCCTGTTCATTGTTATTTGGTTTGTAGCTGTTTTCGGTTTTCAATTCCTGTTAATCGCGACAAACAAGCTCACCCCGGAGCAAAGCCTGATCACTTTCAGGGAAGTGTGGCCAAATGCCCAAAGTGGCGAAGCCACAGCTCCCGAACTTCAGGAACTCTCCAAATCTCTTATAATGGTTCTGGGCAAGAACATTGCTGTCTCAGAACCTGACAAGGTGGTACTGAAGGAGGCCTTGAGTATGACGGTCGTTAAGTTCACTCCCGGACAATCTCTTGAACCGCAAGTTGTTGCCAAGGCATTAAGTTTGGAGACAACTAAGTTCGGTCAGATTATGACAGAGTTACTGCCCCATTCACTGGTGCAGCCCGAATCAGCCACCTATGACAGTTCTCTTCCGGATATCATGGAAAAGTACTGCATGCATCCACAGGGACCATTAACGAATCTCAAATTCCTCGGATTTCCATTCCATTACTGGTACACCGCACAGTTTCTCTTAATACTCTTCGTCCTGCTTTGTCTGGTTTACGCGTTGAGAATCGAGAAGTTGTATCGAAAAAACAACTTCGTCGAAGAACACGACTAATCAAACCCGGAAATTGTTGAAGCACTCACAAAACAATTATTAAAGCTATGAAGAATTTTACTTTACGACTTATTGCATCCATTGGTGCATTCCTCCTAACTACCAGCGCATATGCTGCTGAGGCCACGGCCCAAGCCACTGAGCTTGAAGGCTCCTTTAAACTCATCCCTGGGATCATCCTGATCATCATTCTGGTCACCTTCGTCATGGTGGGCATTTTGAATCGGGCAAAGGACACACAATCCTATTGGGCCGCGGGTCGAAAGATCTCCCCGATTGGCTCAGGGATGGCGATTGCCTCCAACTGGATGAGCGCTGCCTCGTTCCTTGGAATGGCCGCCATCATGTACGGTGCCGGTTATCATGGTTTGTCTTACGTGGTAGGATGGACGGGTGGATACGTTCTCCTGATGGTACTGATGGCAAGTCAGGTCAGGCGCTACGGAAAATACACCGCGGCTGACTTTATCGGAGACCGGTATTACTCGAAAGGCCTTCGTGGCGTCGGGGCAATTCTGGCACTACTCATTTCCATTTCCTACTGTGTCGGACAATTCGCTGGGATCGGATTGATGTTCAAATGGATCCTCGGAATTGACTACGGAACCGCCGTAATTGTCGGATCCTCGGTCGTGTTACTCTATACCCTGATTTCCGGTATGATGGGTGTGACAAAGAATATGCAGATCCAGTACGTGGTCATCATCATTTCGTTCATGGTTCCAATGTTCCTATTGTGCTATAAATTTGGATACACGATTTTCATTCCCCAAATTGGTTACGGACAAGCAGTTACTGACATTGTTAACGGACTTCCGGCAAAGGAGGGCCTGACCAATGCCATTGGCAATTCCATTGGGATATTACCATCGCCAGAGTTCGCCATGCCTTTTGATCCCGCGACGGGAAAGAATTCATTCCAATGGATGGCCATCTGTTTCTCATTGATGATCGGAACCGCCGGATTACCTCACGTAATCCAACGCTTCTATGTTGTTCCTCGTGCCCGTGATGCTCGCTTGTCAGTAGTTTGGGGCCTGTTCTTTATCTGTCTCCTTTACTGGAGTGCTCCACTATATTCCACATTCGGAAAAATACTCTCTTCGAATCCGGAAGTCGGAATATTGAACAAGGATGCAATCGTTGTTTACGCAGCCCAGTTAGGTGACCTTTACGCACCAATCGTTGGACTGCTGGCAGCAGGTGCTGTTTCAGCGGCTTTCTCAACAGTATCCGGATTGCTGGTAGCAGGAGCTTCGGCCATATCACACGATTTATACTACAAGACTTTGAATCCGAACGCGACCGAGAAGACCCAGATGCTTATGGCACGTATAGGCACAATTATCATGGCTATTATCGTAGCCTCTCTTGCTCTACTGAAGCTGGGCCTTATTGCACAACTGGTAGCCACCGCGTTCTCATTGGCTGGCTGTACAATATTCCCGTTATTTGTACTGGGAATCTGGTGGAGTGGCTCAAACCGTGCAGGAGCATGGGCCGGTGTCTGTGTTGGTGGAGGAATCTCATTAATAGCCATCACCTACTTTATTGCTTCAAAGTATGGCGTCACAATGCCTTTACAGGACTTCGTGACCCTGTATCTGAACCCATGGTACTTTGCCTGGATTGGAGCTCCATTAGCGATATTGGCTAACATAGTAGTCTCGCTGATGACTGGTTGCGATACCCCGATCGAGATTAAGAAGTTCCTGGCTACTCAGGTTCACGGCGTGAAGGTGAACGACTGATCAATCATTATCA
>JAUVDD010000399.1 GCA_030595525.1 Puniceicoccales bacterium | reverse complement strand
AGATAATGGTCGCCACAGTTGTTCTCTCATTCTTCGCGGTGGTCGTATCACTCTCAGTTAGCGGTAAGCTTGACTGGGGTGCTGTTCTCGGAAACCTGATACCGGATCCCTCGTTCTTGTTTAACCCCGCTGGAATTTACTCCGACCTGATCGAACAATCCACTAATCCGGCATGGTGGAGTGCCAAAATTATCAATGACCAGCGCGATATCATTATCACTGCTTTTGGGACTGCAGTCGGGATCAACATGACTTGGTGCCTTCCTTATACCCTGCTCAAGAAACGTTGGAACAAAACACATCGCGGGCTCTCTATTTTCGATTTATCCATCGGATTATTCATTCCCTACTTCCTGGCAACCGGATGTGTTGTAATTGCCGCAGCTACACAATTCCATGGACAAAGTTCCGATGTTGATCCTGCAGCCGGTGCGGCTACCATCGCACAACTGGAATCCGCTCATGGGGGAATCCCCAATGCAGCCGATCAGGAGCTCGCGCTGATGCTGGTAAAGAGGGACAATTTCCAGTTGGCTAATTCCCTGGAACCTTTTGCTGGTGAGGTCATTTCTCAGAAGATCTTCGGAATTGGGGTTCTTGGCATGGCCTTATCCACCATAATCATTCTCATGCTGATCAATGGTATGGCTTTCAGGGAAATGCTTAACAAGCCTGACAGCAAACAGGCACATTTTATCGGATGCGCAGTCTCTGGTGTTGCGGGTATGACCGGACCCTTCATCTGGACCGGTGGTGCTGCTGCTGCGCTGGCCATTCCAACATCTGTCATCGGTGGTTCACTAATACCGATCGCTTACCTGACATTCTTCCTGATGATGAATTCCAAAAAGGTATTAGGAGATAAGCGACCTAAGGGGAAAATGCGGATCATGTGGAATACGCTGATGCTCTTTGCAATGAGTGTATCTACATTCGGCGTTGTATGGGTTCTGCAAGGCAAAGCCAATTTCGATAGTTGGAAGGGTATGCTCCCGGCAGCAGGTCTTCTACTTCTGGTGGTTATGTTTGTTGTTGGAATCGTCTCATTCATTAAAAAGGAGAAGCAGGTATGAAGTTCGGTATAATCGGAACTGGAATGATTGGTGCCTTCCACGCGAAGGCGATCGCTGCCATGGAAGGTGGTGAATTGGGTGGTGTTGCCGATATGGTTCCAGAGAGAGCCGTTGCTTTCGCCAATGATATCGGGACACACGCTTATCAGTCCGTCGATGAAATGTTGGCTGATCCAGCAATCGATATTGTAACAATCGGTACACCTTCTGGAGCACACTTCGATCCTGCGATGGCCGCCATCGCTGCTGGCAAACATGTGGTGGTGGAAAAGCCTTTGGAGATCACAACTGATCGTATCGATCAAATGACCCAGGCAGCGGCGGCGAATGGTGTCACCATCGCTGCTGTGCTCAATCGACGCTTTCACCCTGCCATGGATGCTTTCAAAAAGGCCGTGGATACGGGTCGCTTTGGTCGCCTCACTTCCGCCTCAGCCTACATCAAGTGGTACCGCGACCAGGCATATTACGATAGCGCTGGCTGGCGTGGAACATGGGCACTGGACGGTGGTGGTGCACTGATGAATCAGTCCATCCACACCATTGATGCACTCATTCATCTAGCTGGACCGGTAAAGAGTGTGCAGGCCAACACGGCTTGCCTGGCACACGTAAATATTGAAGTGGAAGATATTGCTGTTGCCATCCTGGAATTTGAAAGCGGCGCACGTGGTGTAATTGAAGGCAGTACTTGTACATGGTCTTCTGCAGGTCACCCTTCTCGCGTTCAATTGGCAGGGACTGAAGGGTCGGTCTTCCTCGCCGACGAGGCATTCGAAATCTGGGACTTCATGAAACCCGTTCCAGAGGACGAAGCAGTGAAGGCAACCATGATGTCCGGTTCAGGAACAGGCCTTGGTGCGAATGATCCATCGGCCATCAGTTTCTTCCAGCACCAGCGTAACTTTGAAGAAGTCGTATCTGCCATTAAGGAAGGCCGCGAACCCACAACATCTGCTGCCGAAGCACGTAAGAGTGTTGAGTTAATTCAAGCGATTTACAAGTCTGCTCAAAATGCAGGAAAACCAGTTTACTTGTCCAAATAATGATTCTCACAGGATTTACAGATGAAGCCGGTCAAGATCTGGATACCCAGATCAAGGCTACCAAGGAATTGGGATGGAACCATGTTTCATTGCGCATGGTCGATGGAACCAATGTCCATGACCTGCCAGAGGCACAATTTAATGCAGTTGCAGACCGTATGGATGCGGAAGGTATCAAGGTAATTGAATTTGGTTCCCTCATTGGGAACTGGGGCAAGGCCATTGATTCCGATTTCGATATAACTCTAGGAGAAATAGATCGCGCCATTCCACGCATGCATCGGATGGGCACGAAACTGATTCGTGTCATGTCTTTCAAGCAGGAACCATGGGGACAGGACCAGCAGGAACAGGAACGCTTCCGTCGGTTGCGTGAGATAGTCAAACGCTTCGCTGATGCAGGATTGCAGGCAATCCATGAAAACTGCATGAACTGGGGTGGCTTTTCACCACAGCATACGCTTCGCTTAATCGAGGAAGTTCCCGGACTGAAGTTGGTGTTTGATTCCGGTAATCCGGTCTTCCAACGCGACCGCTCCAAGACGGAACCTTTC
>JAUVDD010000007.1 GCA_030595525.1 Puniceicoccales bacterium | reverse complement strand
ACGTTGGCCTTGCCCATGAAACGTACAATCTCAAGATTGCGGGCTGCCTTGTCGATCTCATCCAATGCTACATAACAGTTTGCTTGAGCCATCCAGAAGTTTGCCTCATCCGGTCTCTTCATCAGCATTTCTGCGAAGATTTCCTTAGCTTCAGCATATCGTTCCTGTGCCAACAGTACATTTCCGAGCAGTTGTTTAAACTGAGTGATGTTCGGATTGATCATGATACTGTTACGCAGTGCAGTTTCAGAGGAGATATACTTTTCCTCGTCCATGTAGATCGCACCGAGAATCCCAAAAGAAACGGCATCGCGGTCACCGAGCTCGATAGCCTTGATGAAGTGCTTTTTAGCCAACACCGGCTTGTCCATGCGGAAAAGTAGATTAGCGAGGTTCTTGTGAGCACGAAGGAAGTTGGGGAATCCCTTGGCTGGGTCCACTGACATTGTCAGTTTAGCAGCAGCAGCTTCCAACAAAGGCTTGGCTTGATTCGGATCTTTAACGAAGTCAGCTGCACGCATCTCCAAAGTACCAGCAATCTGCATAAGCATCGGGCTCGTATCAGTACCAGCTATTTTCTGCTGTTGGATCAGGGTGTTGAGGGCAGTCAATGCCGCACGGACGTCAGCTTCTTCGTTTCCGACCTTCAGGAAGTCACGTACCTGGCCCAATGTCGCCAATTCCGCTTCATCCTTCGGGAGACCGGGTTCCAAACCTGTTTCAACACCATAGTAGCCCATAAATGCCTGCTCCCATTCCTGGGTCGCATAAAAGGCCTTTGCTGCTGAGGAGGTAACATCGATGACTTGCTGTTGGGCCTGCAAAGTGAGGGCAGTTGCAGCAAGAGTAATAAGTGTAATGGTTCGTTTCATGGGAAATTAAATTATCGGGTTATTAACGGATTCTAAATGGAATGGGGATCCGGACACGACAGGTGACTGCCTTTCCGTCCTTTTCTCCTGGTTCAAATCGCCATTTGCGCACGGCGCGAATAGCCGGTTCATTAAATCCTGGATTGTCGGATTTTGTTACAGTGATCTTGGCAGTTGTTCCGTCAGAACGAACATGGAACATCAAAACCACGGTACCTTCGATACCTGATCGACGAAGCTCAGGAGGATAGGTCGGTGTAGGTTGCCGGATCGGGCGGGGTGCACGCGTCAAATCAGACAATTCGTACACAAGATCATCAATCTGGCTACTAATGTCGATTTGCGGGATCGTGAAGCTGGAGCTGGTAAGCCCGCTTAAGTCCGCATTCATCGAGAGCTCCAACTGTTCAAGAGTAAGTAGCTCACGTTCCTGTTTGACATCTTCGATCGACTCCTCGGGCGGTGTTTCTTCCGGTGGAGGAGGTGTATCAATCAATTCCGGTGGTTTTAACTCGATGACATCGATTTCTGCCGAGTTCCTCTCGCCTATGGTTTGAATCCACTGGCTAATAGGAAGAAGGAGCAAGACCGTACACATGAAAATCGTGCCAAACAAGAACGACAACGGAATCTCGTTCTTGAGACCTGGTGGCTGTATATAGTGTTTTTCAGACATGCTCGTTAAATTATGGAGATTCGGTGGATATGCTTACCACGGAGATCGGATTCGCCAGCTTGCATTCGTCAATCACACGAATGACGACGCCAGCGGGGGCAGATCTGTCGACTTGAAGAATAATCGGCATGGTTTTGTTCTTAGCGGTTAGCCGCTTGATGACACCACGTACTCCGACAATCCCGATCGGGCCACCGCCATATACAACGTCACCCTCGGGAGTGACAGCGATGAGGATCGAATTCTTCTCCAGATTGAGGGAAGAGAAAGCGATCTCACGGTCAACTTCAACTCCTGGCTCCTGGACGAATACTGTTGTTACGATAAAGAAGATCAGAAGAATGAACACCATATCAATCATCGGAGAGATGTTGATATCGCTCATGTCTGAGTCATCTTGCAAAATACTGCCGCGCTTACTCATTGGTATCCTCCAGTTTGTGGACTCGCTGTACGACTGCAGTTTCAAGCTCAGCAATAAATGCCAAGTAGCTGTTGCGGGAGCGAATAACCAGTGAGATGAATATGTATCCGGGGATAGCGATCATCAACCCGGTCTGGGTGGTGATCAGCGCTACACGAATACCTTCTGCAACCAAATCGACGGCTTGTCCGGATGCAGTGGCCAGACCACGAAACGTTGTCAGCATCCCGATAACCGTTCCCAGTAGCCCCATCAGGGGAGCTATGGTAACGAGGATACTCAATACAACAATTCGGGCATTCACGTCCGGAAGGAGCTTTGATTTAACTGCTTCCACACGGAGAATAGCATCTTTAGATTTAATGCCATTACCAACTACATAACGGATAACGTCACCGATATGTCCGATTCCCTCAGCCGGTTTGTCTAGCCAGGCATACCAGACAGAACGCGGGGTTTTCTTCAGCTTTGCTTTACCCATGGTTAGAATCAACGACATGGCTTCGAAATAGATAAGCAAAGCAAGAAGAGCCAGAGGGATCATCAGCCAGCCGCCCTCTTGTAAGGTCTGCCATGCAAAGGCCCAGAATTCCTCCTGCGACATTTGCTGACTCAGCTGTTCTACAGCTCTAGCGGCTTCTTCGATGTTTCCAGTTTCTTCCATTTGAACGGTTCCTGAAATTTTAGGTGTGAATTACCGGAACTTTAATCGTTCGCAGATTCACCGCGCATTTCAGTGACTCCGTTGATGAAGCTAACTGCAGCTTGTTCCATACTGCCGACAACACCCTTTGCCTTACGGTTAAGGAGTGCGTGCATAATCAAGGTTGGAATAGCGACAATCAGACCCCATTTGGTGGTGATCAGAGCTTCGGAAATACCGGAGGAGAGGTTTCTCGCGTCCCCAGTACCAACGATGGTGATCAATTTAAAGGTCTTGATCATACCGGTAACGGTACCAAGGAGACCAAGCAGCGGGGCAGTGGCGGCAACCACGGCGATGAATGCCAGTAAGCGTTCCAGCTTCGGCTGGGTCTTGATGATGGTTTCGTAAAGGACTTCCTCAATAACTTCACGGTCTTCACCGGCATTTTCAACCGCAGCGCAAAGCATGCGACCAACCGGACCACCAACCGATTTTGCGTGAGCCAGAGCGGCATCTCCATTATCAGAGCGCAGGTGATCGAGAATAACATCGATATCCTTGCCACGTGCTGCCTTGACGCGGAAGAGCTCCACGGTCTTGTAGAGAGCAATCAGGATAGCCAATGTGAAAAGGCTGAGAATCGGATACATTACAAATCCACCGGCCTTAAGTTCCTGCTTCAGGGTGATTGTGTGACGGATGCCTTCAAGGGCTTCACCATCAGTCGGGTCAACTGGAAGAACACCGGTGCCGGTGGAAGCTGCGGCGTTAATGCCAGCAGCATTCTCGGCGAGGACGTAGATATTAGCACGATTGTTGATCATGCCTTCAGTGATACCTACTGTGCCTTGTCCGTCCGTGAAGTAGGATGCCGGACCGATCAGAGCAAAGGAACCATCGATAATAGTGCCATCAACTGTCGCACTTCCTTCGAAGGAGGTTCCACCAATCATTTTCTCGACACGACCAAGCGCGAGATCGATTACATCCATCTGCGTTTTGAAAATTGTGTTATCATCAGTTCCCTCCTCAGCGTCCAACAACCCAAGACTGGCGATCAGTGTATCATTGTACAGGGGGATTTCCGAGGGATCGATGGATAACTGGAATCGGCGGATGTACTCATTCAAAAGGGTGGATTGAATGTAGTTGTTGGTCTCGATGACGCTGGCTTTTTCCTTCACCAACTGGCTGACTTCCACATCGAAAGTAGCCTTGGTACGAGCGGCATTGGATGCTTCGTCGCGAAGGTTCAGTGCCCGGTTCTCAATATCGTCCAAGTTAGCTCCCAGAATGGGCTTCTTGGCGTGGATCTGGTTGAGCAACAGCTTGTACTCCTCGAGTGACTTGTCGAGGCGCTGCTGAGCGGTATTGGCGGCCTGGGCGAATGCCTGTTGTGTGCTCTCCTGGGCATTTAACCCGAGAGCGGCCATCAGAATCAGAATTGTTGCGGTCTTTTTCATTAATAAATCTCCTCGCAAGTAAATTAGTTACCGATTTTCAGGTCCTTGATCTCAATGGGGAGATCGACCATCATGGCAGGTTTTATTTCATTAGTGTAATAGAGGATGGCCTGGTGAACAGCCGGAGCCAGTTCGTCCTTCTCGATCATTTGCCATTCCTTTTCGGCCGGAACCAGCATCCCACCAGTTTTGCCTTCCTTGTCGGCATAATATGCAACGGCCACTCCCAGATAGAGGACGTCTACAAGTTTGGTCTCATTACCAATCTTGATTTCATCGGTAATATGAGTGAAATCGGTATTGAACTTATCCACCTCATTGAGGACACCAATGATCAAAGCCATTCGATCTGAGGTTGGCATGTTCTTCGCTCCCAACTTCTGAACGATAGGTGTAAGCTTATCCTTTAAAGGAGAGGGGAAATATGCGTAGAGCTCGCGAACCTTCTGTTCCAAGGCTGGCAGGGAATCAGTGACGACCTGTGTAGCGGAGCGAAGAACCCGAATATCCGACCGGATGCCGGCAATCTCACGCTCGGCAGAGGTAGTTTGCTCCTCAGCTTCCTTAATGATGGCTTCGAGGTCAGCGACTTCATCGCTGTAAAGGGAGATCCGGCGTTCGGTCAATTCCTGGTAGGATGCCCATTCGCTCTCTTCCTTGGCAATTTTCTGCCGTGTTTCAACGTAGCTCTCAATGACTTCACGAGCTAGCTCGATTTCCTTTTGTACAGCTGCCTGATCCTGGGCCTGCAGTGAGGTTCCCGCAATTAGTGCGGCCATACCATAGAGGATTTTACTATTCATAACTTTCTAGGTGGTTAGTGATTAAAAGTGATTCTGATAGAACCGATGTGTATTATGAGAAAAATTGATGACCAAAAGGTCTTGGAGATTTAATGATCCCTTTGTTAGGGGTGGAATAGTTTTTGAATCCCCGATGATTGGAGTGTCAACAAAAGAACGTGTTATGGATAAATTAATGAAGGAAAAATTAGATTAATCCATGAAAAAGAACGAATCAGTGATCTTTTGTTCCCGGAGGGGTTCTGCCGCTGCGAAGAATATCGATGGCAACATAAGCACCGATTGTCGCGGATAAAAGATATCCTATTAGCCCGATCGCTGAAAATCCCCAAATAAGCGGTTCGATAGAAGTTTTAATGACGAGGGAGCTCCCGATGATAAGGGAACCGATGATAACGGCCAGCGACAACCGACTGAAGGCATGGTGGATAGTATTGGAGGCACTGTGCACCCCCTTGTGTTCAAGAGTAAGAGGAAGGTCTCCATCCTCGATTCTGTGGAGGATTCTCTGCAAGTCGTGTGGGAGCTCGCTGATCTGGATGAACTTCTCCCGCCACTCTCCCAACAATCTTGTGGTAAGATTCGAAGGATTCCAGCGTTCCCAATTCAGTTTCCTGATGTAGGGCTCGCCGATTTCAGCCAAACTGAATCCGGGATCTAGCAAAGTAGCTGTCCGTTCGATAGAAATAATTGCCTTGGCAAGCAGAGTGTAGTCGCGGGCGACATGTATCCCATGAGATCCGAACACGAAAATCAGCTCGAAGATGATGCTACCGATATTTTCCATTCGTTTCAGGTCGGCATCGTACTTGAAGAGCACTGTGGTGATAGACTTTTCCAGCTGAGTGCGCTGCAACCTGTGTGGTGAGCGACCCAGCTTCAGGGCGATCCTTGTCACCATTGAGACATCCCTCTTGGCGCAGGCAGCAAATAAGTCGATCAGGGAGTAGCGCATCCGCTCAGTCAGTTGCCCGGCAAGACCCCAGTCCAGCAGGCAGAGTCGACCATCGTCGGTGACCAGAATATTCCCTGGGTGAGGATCACCATGGAAAAACCCAGTTATGACAATCTGGGAGAAAAAGGACTGACCACCGGTACGTGCAATTTCCTCGGCCTGGCCGGGTTTGAAATTCGCCCGGGCGGGATATTTCCCATCGATCCATTCACAGACCAGCAATCGTGAAGTCGTATAGATCTCAACAACTTCTGGTGCAAAAACCTTGCTTGGGTATTGGTTGAGGGAGTTGAAAACGTTGGCGTTGCGCGCCTCTATGGAGAAATCCAACTCGTTGAGGATGCCCTGGCGTAGTTCCTGAAGGACGGTCGGCAGATCGAATGGTCGGAGAGTGGGGATGTTCTCGTGGATTTGCTCAACGAGAAATGCCATTATTTCCAGGTCTGTTTGAATGGGCTTTTTCAGACCGGGTTTCTGGATCTTGACGGCAACCAGTTTCTGTGAATCCCGTAGACGAGCCTTGTAAATCTGGCCGAGAGAGGCGGAAGCAGCAGGGGTTTGGTCAAATTCGGAGAACACCTCATCAATTGAACAGCCAAGTTCACGCTCCAGACCGGGTTGGATCTTTTCAAAATCAAGAGGTGTGATGTTATCCTGAAGACCTTCCAGTTCCTGTATGAGATCCTTTGGAAGAATATCCGGGCGTGTACTCAGGACCTGCCCGATCTTGATAAAAGTCGGACCCAGTTCCTCGATGGCCAGACGGACGCGTTTCCAGATGGAAAGGTTTTCATGGATAGAAGGAACGAATCTTGTCAGCCAGGCGGCTGGCAATTCGGTATTTTCCAGGATTTGGTCAAAGCGGTACTTAAGGAGAATGCTGACAATCTCCTTGGCCCGCACTGCATCCCGTATGAGATGAAGCTTCACACGCGTATTCAGGAATCCTTGTGGGAGTGCTCGGCGACCGTCTTCTCCAGATCATCGAGTCGTTGGATCAGGGCATCCAGATCCTTTTTTAACACAACCGGAGATTTCTGGAGCAATTCGTCGAAAAGTTCTTTCAGAGAAGATTGAGCCTCTTCGAATTCCTTTTTGCTTTCCTCGGAAATCCGGGAGGCAGTGGCTTTGGCTTCGTCCGACGTAAGTTTGCCCTTTTCCACCCATTCCTGGAGTGCGGACTCGATCTTTTCTGCCGTTACAACGGTAGCGCCTAATCCGGCGAACAGTGTTTTCTTAAGTGCATCAATCATAGCACTGACGAGAATAAGAAATTAATCCGGAAAAATCAATCCCTTGGAAGGTTATAGACCTCTTTTTGCAAAATAAACCCCTCATCACCGGAAGCGGTCATGACATGGAAGAATCCTTTTTGTTCACCGAGAATCCGAATGGGATCTCCCTCAATCAAAACAGATTCACCAGGGCTCTGCTCAGTCGGGGCTACTCGAAGGGAAACCAGGGAAGAGGAAACCACCGCCCAGTCCTTGAACAGCTTGTGCTGGATAATGCCCGCAACACAGACAACGGCCATTAAAACAGCGACTGTTCCAAGGGTTTTGCTGAAGGGAAGTTTGTACTTAATGAAATCCCCGTGAAAAAAGAGAATCAATGCGACCCAGAAGAAGATAGCAGCCATCGTGGTCCACTGTCTCTGTGAAAGATATTTTGCTGGCGTGGGAAGATCCGGATAATGGGAGGCAAGTCTCATTCTATTGGCTGCCAACATCAGGTTTGCCCGTGCTGCTTCCATGTGCGGATTCAAAGCGTAGGCGTGCATGTAGTGGAAAGCAGCTTCCGACCATTCACCTTTTTGAGCGAGCGTGTTCCCCAGGTTGTAGTGGACTTCAGCAGATTGAACCTGATCGAGCACAGTCCTGTATGCCTCCTCGGCGCTTTCATACTCTCCGTTGCCATAAGCGATATTGCCCTTGAGGAAAGTCTCCTCCAGGGACTGGCCGATAACTGGCCCGGCGTGGATCAGCATTATCAGAAAGAGACAGCCGGTAGTGAAACGGGTTGCTTTCATGGTAAGGTTATTTGGTGGAACGAGTTAGTTGTGAAATCATTGAAGTCAGGTCCTTGTGCAAGGTCAAGAGAGCATCCTTTGAGGGAGCCGCTCCCGCAAACTGACAGGCATCCGCTTGTCCCAGGAAGGACCCGACGGATTCGAACAACGCATTCGGTACATTGGCTTCCTGAAGAATTGCCAGGCAATCGTTGGTTACCAACGATTTCGATTCAACGGGCTTGTTAGTAAGGTGGCAGATGCTTTCTTGAATGGCAAAACGAGATTGTTCGTAGAATTTCGCCGGATCTTTTGACTTTGCCGCAGCCTGAGCTGCCAGGATGGCCTTTCTAACCTTTCGACTACCAGCATGGCGCCTGGCCAGTCTTTGATCAGTCCGAAGGCGGTTTTTCCGGTGTTGCCAGAATGCAAAAGAGAACAGGACAATTCCCACCACGGCATTCCTGATCCAGAACGCAGGATCTTTCCAGAGGATGGAACCCGATGGATAATAATGTCCCAATTCGGGTTTTAAAGAGAGGAGTTTCTCAGGAATCCGTTGTTCCTTTGCCGAGCCGAACGCATCGGGAATAAAGGTATCGATGGAACCGGATAATTCAGATACTTCCACTTCGACCGGGACAGCGGCAATTTCGGCCATTTTGTAGGATTTGGAATTCGGATCAAACGTGGAATAGTTAAATGCAGGGACTTCTGTAATATCCTCAGATTGAGGAATCAGGATGTATTCAAAAGACTTAGCACCCTTGAACCCGATTTCATCCTCTGCCTCGAAACTTACTTTCGGAGGATAGATTCTCCAGTTCTCCCATTCAGGAAGTTCTGGGGGAGTGATTCGTTCAAAATTCCCCTCACCGGTTAATGTCAAGGTCAGGGTGGTGGGTTCTCCCTCAACCATTTCTGTGGATCCCAGGGAAGTCGTTACTTCAAAGTTTCCGATGGCACCGGAGAAATTTTGTTCATCGCTTAAGTCTGGAAGCGGCAGTATTTCGGTTTCGACCTTATCTGAATAAATTGTAAGCGGCTCCGATTGGGTGGAGGCCATGCTGAAAATGCTCGGGAACCGGCTATCCCTGTTGACTGTTTGAAGCTCAAGATCCTGCTTGAATTGCAATTCAGTTTTTCCCGCCTTAATCGGGGTAATAACGATATTCCAGATTACTGAATTATAGACACGTTCCTTGTATTGGAGAGTTGGTCTTTCCTGATTATCATTCAATTCGGAATGCAGAAACTGGTCGCTCTCACAACTCGGCAACTTGGAAGGTGAGAGATGCAGGTCCCTTCGACCAAGAAGGATTAGCCGGGATTGCAGGGCCTGGCCAACGTAGTAGGGCCCTTCGGGCAATTCCAAAATCAACAGGGCGCGGGATTTCTGTTCCTCGGTCGGCTCAATGATCCGAATCTCGACATCGGGGATCTGCAACTCTTCGCCCTTTATTTGAACTGTTCTGCCAGGAATGGTAAAGGAGCCAAGGCGGGTTGCACGGAATGACCAACTCATTGTCGTTTCGATACTGTACCGACCATTCTCAATGCGCCTGTACGACGAAGTTGATGGAGTTGAACTGAATTCCAAACCTTCTACCCGCGGCGTATTAATACGGGGAACGCTGTCCGCGTTCATGAAATGAATGGAGTATGTGGAGATCTCACCCGCCGTCATCACAGATGGATCCGCATCGGCCCGGGCCAGGACGGATTGAGCGTGCAGGGGGCTGACAGCTATTGCCCAGCAAAGGGCAAGGAATGCCATGCAGTAGAATTTTGATACAAATCGCATAAACTACCAATCCCTCCCAGTTGGAGTTTCTGCATTGATCTTTTCTTCGGAAAGTTCGCCTGCCGGAAGGAATTTCTCGCTCTCACTAAGGGCGTTCAGAAGCTGGCGTGCCTGTTCGCGGGTCATTTCTTGGGGTTGGGGTTCCTGCTCCTGTTGATCTCCCTCGGATGGATCAGATTGTTGTTCTTCCTGTTCTTGTTCCTGCTGTTCCTGTTCATCCTGTTCGGAATCCTGGTTTTCCTCTTCGCTCTGTTCCTGGTCCTGTTGGTCCTGCTCTTGATCCTGATTTTGATCATCCTGGTTATCCTGATCGTCCTGGGTGAACTGTGCGAAAAGTGTATGCTCCCTGGATTGTACGGTGACCTTGGTCTGTGCCTGAGTAGGATCTTCGACACCGGGCCCTTCCCATCCAGAGAAAGTGAATCCTTCATTGGCAGTGGCAGCTATATCAACCGTTGTGCCGATGGGATGGTTACCGGCTCCTTCCACGGTTCCTCCCTCCTCGGGAGTTGGAAC
This sequence comes from Puniceicoccales bacterium, assembly GCA_030595525.1. Lineage (GTDB taxonomy): Bacteria > Verrucomicrobiota > Verrucomicrobiia > Opitutales > Oceanipulchritudinaceae > Oceanipulchritudo. Next base: position 7,788 of record JAUVDD010000007.1, on the reverse strand, counting down.
AATAACGAGGTTCCAAATGCGTTTCATCTTGGCGATAGCGATGCGATCCTCACTCAAGTAGATTGAAGTCTCTTCCTCCTCCAGTTCCTCTATTCCGTCACCGATCCATTCAATCCATTCAAACCCCGGTCTGGGCTGTGCTTTTATCGGAACGGATGAATATTGTTCAAAGAATCCTGATGGTCCGGCCTGACCCGCAATTTCCGGATCCAGCTCTACCGATAATTTGAATGCGGGAACAAATGAAGCGGTGACAGTGGCATCGGAAGTGAGGTTTATCTCGGTTTCCGCCTGTTTGGGATCCGGGAATTCCACTTCATCGCTTTTCCACTTATGGAATGCAAAGTAATCCACGGCGGTGGCCTTGATCTTAACCGGTTCGTCCTCACGGTAGGTACCCGATTTTTCCGCGGTTCCCATGGATTCATTCTCACTGAGAACTGTCAGGTCCCATGTTTTGATGAAATTCGCGGTGATCGTCGTATCAGTGGTTAGCTTGACGACTGTAGCCTGTTTGGTTGGATCCTCCAAGCCATCGCCGGTCCATTCGGAGAAAATGTAGCCCTCCGCCGGGGTCGCCTTCACTTCGTAGGTGATGTTATGGAAAATCCGCGTACCGTCAGTGACTGTGCCGCCTTCTTCAGGAGTGGCAATTGTAGTCAAAGTATAGGTGTGGGCCTCAATGGTGTCTTTGATCAGCTGCAGGTTTTGTTGAGTCGAGGATCGGTTTCCGTCAAGATCCAGGGCATTCTCATAATCGATTATTGCAGCGTTCCATTGATCCTTAGTTTGTTGCGGATCTTCCTCCAGCAGGTTGAATCCCAGAGCAACTCGACTGTTTCCCATGTTATGAAAGGATTTTTCCTGGAGAGAGGGTTTTGCCAGCCTCAATGAAGTTTCGAAGTTCGCAATGGAATCTGCAAATCTGCCGGAACGATAGTTGGATACCCCGAGGTTGTAGACTATCTTCGCATTGTTGGGATCGGCGATTACCGCTTCCTTGTACAAGGTTGCTGATTCCTCGTAGCGTTCATCCTTAAACGCCTTGGAGGCCTCACTCAGAGTGCTGCCATCCGTCGTGTTGGGGAATTGGCTAACGATGGCGACAGTTAATAAAGCAACTAAAGTATTCCCGGAATTCCGCATGCGTTGCCGGGTTGAGATCAGGCTCTCTATTATTAGAATGAAAATAGCGATTAGCAGGACCCACTGGAATCGTTCGATTGGAATGCGTTGCAGGGATTCCTGTCGGGATTCGGCAGGTAGTTGGGCCAGACAATATTGATAAACTTCGTCCAGTCCGCTTCCGGAAGAACCCAGTGGGGTATACAGACCCTGACTGACTTCAGCTATCTTCTTCAAGGTTTGTTCATCGAGTGAAGTCGATACGGGCTTTCCACTGGCATCCCGAAGATACTCCGTTTCTCCCAGAGCATTCCGAACAGGGATCAATTCACCCTTGGTGGATCCCACACCCACCGTCAGGATTCTCATCCCTTCTTTAGATGATTCACGGGCTTTCAGGATTCCGGATGCTTCCAGGTCTTCGCCATCGGTGATCAGAATTAGGATTTTCTCGTTCCCGGATGCCTCAAAGTAAGCATTTGCCTCATCAATCGCCGCCGCCACATCTGTTCCACCAACAGGGATGGAATTTGTATCAATAGCGGCAAGGGTTTGGCGAAATGCCTGATAATCCAAGGTGAGAGGACATTGCAGAAAGGCGTTGCCAGCGAAAGCGATCAACCCGATTCGGTCACCCTGGAGGGAGTTTAGCAAATCCAGAATAGCCAGTTTTGAACGCTCCAGCCGGTTTGGCGAAATATCCTCTGCGAGCATACTGCGGGATGTGTCGAGGGCGATCATGATATCGATACCCCGTGTTTCTGCTTCCTCCCAGTTTGCTCCCCATTGAGGGCGGGCCAGACTCACAAACAGCAGGAATACGGCCGACATCAATAGACTGTTTTTAACCCACAACCGACGACGACTGTGTGACTTGGTCAGCCGTCCCAGCAAGGCGTTTTCAGCGAAGCTGGATAAGCGCTTCCAGGCCAGTTTTTCAGTATATAGGAAAAACAGGAGGGTGATCGCTACAACTAAGAGACCAACTAAAAGGAAAATAGGCTTGGCAAAAATTAAAAACATCAGGGAAGGCGACGATAGAGGGTTCTCTTTAAAAGCACATCAATCGCCAGCAGAAGAAGGCCTGCAGCGACAATATAAGGGAAGACCTCCGTGTAGAGGCGTCGGACTTTAAATTCCACTTCGGTTTTTTCCATTTGGTCAATCTCTTCGTAGATTTCCCGAAGATTATCCGAAGTAGTGGCATGAAAGTAGCGACCGTTGGTGATTTCGGAGATTGCCTCGAGCGTCTCCAAATCGATATCGGAGCGTTGAGATTCAAGAATCAGGCTACCATCCGGACGGCGAACAAGCTCTCCGGTATAGCGACTTCTTCTGGGCACAGGAACAATTCCCGGTTTGCCCACACCAATCGAGTAAATCTTGATATCGTATGATTTAGCAGCTTCAGCAGCCTGACGTGGCAGGAGCTTTCCGCTGTTATTGGCCCCGTCGGTCAGAAGAATGATACTTTTGGATTCGGCGGGAATATCCTTCAACCTGTTTGTTGCCGCACCAATGGCACTTCCAATAGCGGTGTTATTCCCGATTTGGCCGATTTTCAATTCGTCGAGACGGCGATTGAGCCAGTCATGATTCAGCGTTAGCGGACTGACCAAGTATGGTTCGGTAGAAAAGGCGATCAAGCCAAGGCGGTCATTTTGTCGTTCTTCTATAAAGTCCTTAATAACAGAACGCACTACAGTCAGGCGATCCTGACGGACGCCGTTAATCTCGAAATCATGAGCCCACATGGAAGTGGATAAATCGATGGCGATAACCATATCAATTCCACTGGACTGGGTGCTGGTTAATTCTTCGCCAGTCCGAGGCCGGGCCAACGCCACGATGAAAAGAATAACTGCCAGCCAGCGAAGTGTCGCCCGCCATTTTCCGGGACGTTGCCGGACAAATGCCGCAACCTGGGCAGCCAGTAAAGTGGAAGGGAAGCGAATCGAGGCACTGCGTCCCATCTTTCCTTTTAACCAGAAAAGCAGTGGCAGAAGTGCCAGCAGGTACAGCCAGAGAGGTTCGGCAAAATCAAAAATCATGATTGGGCCTCCACCTGTTCACCCGGAAGCTGGTGAATATCGGAATCAGTTTCCCGAACGACGGTGCTGGCTGTCTCCAACAAAACCTCTCTTTGGGCAAGAGCCAGAATTTGCCGGGCAAATTTTACCCGATCACATTGCTCCAGGAATTCCGGCATATGTTGTTCGAGGATCCCTGGCAGGTCACCCTTAGTCTGCAATGTGTGGAGAAACTCTTCTGAAGTCTGTTCCTGCGCCGGTATTTCGAGGGAGTTTTCCAGATAATTCCGGACAATATCGGAAACTTCCACCACAAAAGGATCTGCTTCCATTTCGCTGCCTTCTTCCTGCAAATGCTCCAACCGGTCCAAGGCGATTTCCAATGGAGAACGCTCCGGCACGGCTGGTCCGGTGGCTTCTGGACGGCGGCGAATCAGGAATACAATCAAGGCAATCAGGCCGGCAATTGCCAGGATGGCCAGACCGATCCAGCCAATCAGCAACCAAAGCCCGATTCGTACGGGCCCTTCAATATCTGCGAATCCTTCCATTACCGGCGCTTCCCCCGTTGTTTGAAGAAGGTCCGCAGGGCCGTGATGTACGGTTCCTGTGTATGAACGCGAAAGTGATCAACTCCTGACCGGATAAAGGTATCCTTCATGGCACTTAGCCGCTGTTTGTTTTGGTATTGGTAGACACTCCTTAACCGGGGATCGGATGTATTAACTTCAATCAGTTCGCCGGTTTCTGCATCTTCCAGAACCACCCAGCCTACTCTTGGAAGCTCGGATTCCCTTGGGTCATGCAGGTCGACACAGATGAGGTCATGCCGTTTGCCGGTAAGAGTCAGCATCTTCTGCAAATCTCCCGGCTTTTCCCTGGTAGCCGGTCTGATCCATGCCTGGCTTTCCTCAGTAAGGAAATCACTGATCAGGAAACAAACAGCTTTTCGATGGATGAGTCGATTCAAGGTTCTAAGTGCGGTGTTGATATTGGTTCCCTTCCTCTTTGGCTCGTAGAAGAGAATCTCCCTGATTACGCGAAGAACATGGGAACGCCCCTTTTTGGGCATAATTATTTTCTCAATCTCATCGGAGAAAAGAATCAGGCCAACTTTATCATTATTCCGGGTGGCGCTGAATGCCAGCACGCTGGCCAGCTCTGCAGCGAGTTCCCGTTTGGTTTGCGAAACACTTCCAAAATCCCCCGATGCAGAAATGTCGACCATCAGAATAATTGTGAGTTCACGCTCCTCCTCGTAGATTTTGATGAAGGGACGATCCATTTTGGCGGTTACATTCCAGTCGATGGAACGAACATCATCACCGGGCTGATATTCCCGAACCTCGGAAAAGTCCATTCCCTGGCCCTTGAAGACGCTATGATATGCTCCAACCAGGGATTCATCAACGAACTTCCGGCTGCGGATTTCCACTTGCCGGACCTTTCGCAAGATCTCACGTGTGCGTTCTGAATCTGTCATGTCACCCATTGGTGATGATTATACATGAAAGCTATATCGGCTCAGGGAACCGGAACGGTTTCGAGAATTCTTTGAACCACGGATTCCGTGGACCATTCCTCTGCCTCGGCTTCGTAGGTCAGGATAATCCGGTGACGCAAGATATCGGGAGCAATCGTTTTCACATCCTGAGGCGTCACGTAACCGCGCCCATTAAGGAACGCCCATGCCTTTGCTGCCAATGTAAGGAAAATAGTTGCCCGCGGGCTGCCTCCAAACTGAATGAGCGACTTGAGTTCCTCCAGTCCATGGTTTTCCGGTTCGCGAGTACAGAAAATCAATTCGATGATGTAATCGCTGATTTTAGGATCGAGATAAATTTCATTAACGATGGCCCGTGCCTCGAGGATTTGTTCCATACTGACTACCGGACTGGCGGTTGGCTTTTTCCCCGTGGTAGCCATGCTCTGGAGGATTTTCAATTCCTCCGCTTTCGAGGGATAACCGATTTGCAGTTTCAGCATGAATCGGTCGACTTGTGCCTCGGGAAGAGGGTAGGTGCCTTCCTGATCGATGGGGTTTTCCGTTGCCAGTACTAGAAACGGGTGGGGCAATTCGAAAGTATGGTCCCCGATAGTCACTTGCCGTTCCTGCATTGCCTCGAGGAGCGCACTTTGGACCTTGGCGGGAGCACGATTAATTTCGTCTGCCAGAACAATATTGGAAAAGACAGGGCCTTTCTTGGTAGAGAACTCCCCCGACTTGGGATTGTAGATAAGGGTCCCGATAATGTCAGCAGGGAGCAAATCCGGGGTGAACTGGATTCGGGAGAAGTCCGCATGGATGGAATCAGCCATTGTTTTGACCGATAAGGTTTTGGCCAGTCCGGGAACCCCTTCGAGCAGAACGTGGCCATCGGCCAGCAGACCAATAAGGAGGCGATCGATCAAGTATTGCTGGCCTACGATCACTTTACCGATTTCTGCCCGCAGGGAGTTAATCCACGCCGATTGCTGGCGTACCTTTTCATTTACCGCTTCTAAATTAAATGTTTCTGACATGTTTGTTATGAATTGTGTGTTCGTTTAAGAGACTACTTAAACGTGGAAAGATTCAATAATTGAATCGACAATGTGAATTCATCAAGCCTCAAGGAGGATTTTTAGATTGCTGACTTCCCCAAGCCTCAAAATGCTGCATGGCTTTTATTGAATCCATGCGAAGCAAAAACATCATATATCGGCTTATCTGGTCGATTGGTCATACCCCGCTGCGTTTCGTTGAATTCCTACAATTTGGGCTGATCACATGGGTGCTGATCCAGACCATTTTAGGATTTGGTGGCTTTTTGTCATACGGGGAACCGATGATTGGGGTGTCGAAGAGTCTGATTGTCTTGTGCCTTGTGCATGGGATCATGTTGATTTCCCGGAAGGATCGGCCGGGAATTGATTGGATACTCCTGGTTCCTGTTCCTTTCCTGATATATGCATGGATCCAATTCAGGTTCATTTCTCCATATTCATGGAATGCCGGTGTCCTGTTCTCGGTTTATCTGCAATGCTACGCGCTATATGTGATAGTTTATAACAGTATCCATGGCGTACATTCAGCAAAGTGGATGCTTGGATTGCTGCAGATTCCAGTTCTGCTAGCGGTCACTGTCGCATTCTTGGGCTATTACCTGTTTCCGATCTGGATTCAGGATGGAGCACGAATTCCGGACCCCGCCTATTCCTATGGTGCAGGTGGGTTTTTTCAGGATCCGGCAAACATGGGCAACCTGATCCTGGCACTGTTGCCATTAATCATTCTTTTTATTTACAAGCAGCGGTTTAACGGCCCGGTGCTGATCTACTCAAGTGCGATCGTTACCATTCTTATCGTTGGGTTGGTAATGAGTGCGAATCCTTGGGGACTTGTTACGCTGGGACTTTTGTTGCTAGTCATTCCTTTTTTCTTGAGCGGAAAATGGCGTCTGAGGTTTAAATTCTGGAAACTTGTTCTGCTAATTATTCCGGTCAGCCTGTTTATTCTTTGGTTTGGAACGGATCGAGCGCGTGAGAGATTGTCGTATTTTGCCGCCGGTGATGTGGACTCAGTCGGAGAAATCAGCCGGGATGTTGGATGGGCGGCATTTAAGAGTGAGTCGATTACTGGTATTGGCTTGGGAGGATACTCAGAAAGCTGGGAATCCTTCTCAATTAATTCCCGCCAACCAACATCGATTCATGCCATAGGAAGCTATCATGAACTACTGGCTGAAACCGGAATCGTGGGACTGGCACTTTTTTGTGCGACTTTCATGACCATCCTGATCTGGAGTTTCAGGATCTGGAAGGAATTACCGTTTATTCGTTTGAATCATGAAGTTGCCTACCGGTTAAAGAATTTCCCCAAGGATCACCCGCTGCACCGACGGTTACGACGGGAAAAAGGCAAAATGCCGACCAGGAAAGCTGCCTTAGGCGGCTTGATGTTGGGGATCGGCGCACTTCTTAGCTATGCGGCGTTTGATTTCAGTCTGAAACTACCGATCATTCTATTCTACTTATCCTGTATGGTCGGGACCTTGATCGCTTTTGCACGTGGGTATGAATGCCGAAAGAATCAGAAGAAAATCTGGATGCTGGCAGCGATTATGCCATTGGGCTTGTGTGTTTGGGCAGGGGTTTTAGGAATGCCAAGGCACTATTCTAACCATTTGACCTATGTCTCCAGCGAACTGTTGTCTCACCTTTTAGAGGATCCTGATCAGGTGTTCCACTCCCAGAGCGACCTTTATTTTGTTGAAGGTAATTTGAGATTAGCAACCGAGTTGATCCCGGACAACGGGAAAGCCTGGGTGAAACTGGGTACAGCTGGATTGCTGCATCTTTCCGCGCAAATGGATAGCCCAAACCTTGTCGCCGAAAGAACTATGCCAACGATTGAAAAGGGACTGGAACTGAATCCCGGTTCATGGGAGGCGCATTTCGGTGCAGCCCGGGCACTGACTATTTTGGGCAGGGATGAGCTTGCCATGAAACTCCTTTTGCTGGCACGAGAGCTGGCCCCCATGCGCCTTGAGCCCACAGCTTTCCTTGGCAGTTTATTAGTGATGAGGAATCCCTCGTCCGAGGAGGGTCGCCAGTTGCTGGAAAGGGCACTTTCAGTTGATCCGACTTACGC
>JAUVDD010000033.1 GCA_030595525.1 Puniceicoccales bacterium | reverse complement strand
TGCCTTGGCCTTGTCATCAACACCTTCTTGATTGTCGATTTCCATGTAGCGCGTCGGCAGATCGGGAAGCATGAATGCATCAGGATCGTCGGGATGGAGCAAATTACGCCCACTATCTGTCAGGTCACTGCTCCGCTGTTTCTCATCAAGTGTGAAGAAAAGCTCTTCCTTCAGTGCATACAGGCGCTTCTTATTGTAGTCGGCCACCATTTCCAAATCGTAGGAATCAAACTCTTTACGAATACGACCCACTTCCAGCAAACGCATCAGGATCTTGTTTTTCGGCATCCCCATCTTGACCTGCAGCATTTCGTATAGTGCTTCCGAATGGTCCGCTTCCGGATCATCCATCACTTTCTTGGCCGAGTTAGCCAAGCGGTTACAGAAACGGGTCTGTTCTCTAACCAGGCGTTCCACCATTGGCTTATGGTTGAGAAATGGTGCGGAAGAATCATCCGGAACCGGGCCAGAAATAATCAAAGGTGTCCGCGCCTCGTCGATGAGGATAGAGTCCACTTCATCAACGATACAGAAGAAGTGATCACGCTGTACCTGCGACTCCTTATTCATGGCCATGCCATTGTCACGGAGGTAATCGAATCCAAATTCACTGGCCGTACCATAGGTGATGTCGCAATTGTACATCTCCCGCTTCTCATCGTTGTTCTGCTGGTGGCCACCCTTTACAACTCCAACCGTCATGCCGAGGAACTTGAAAACATGCCCCATCCATTCAGCATCACGCCGGGCTAGATATTCATTGACCGTAACCAATTGGGCACCGCGTCCCGAAAGTGCGTTCAGGTACAGGGGCAAGGTAGCGACAAACGTCTTACCTTCACCGGTTGCCATCTCAGAAATAGTATTCTGGTGCAAAGCCATTCCACCGATTAACTGGACATCGTAGTGAATCATGTTCCAGGTGTCCTTCACCCCGACATATTCAATCTCTTGTCCACATAACCTGCGGGCTGCATTTTTAACGGTGGCAAATGCCTCTGGGAGAATATCATCCAGCGTCTCACCTTGAGCCAAACGCTGACGAAATTCATCGGTCTTCGCTTGAATCTGCTCATCGGTGAGCTGCTGATACTCTATTTCCAGAGCAATAATACGATCCACAATCGGCTGGGCCTTCTTGATGAATCGCCGGTAATGGCTACCGGAGAACTTCTTAAACATCTTCGCAATCATTGGAAAAAGGGTGAAATTGAAGGGTCATTTCACATATGGCAACTGAAACTAGCCCTTCTTTTGTTCAGATTTCGTAAAAGAATATTATCAATCAATATTTTTGGCCAAATATCTCTCAATCCACTGGTTATGCCAGACTTCGAAGTCTCCATCGGCAATATGTTGCCGTGCTTGTTGCATCAAATTCAAATAGAATCGGAGGTTATGAATCGACAACAGTACACCCCCTAACATCTCACCAGATACGATTAAATGCCGAATGTAAGAACGTGAGAATTTTCCGGTATTAATATCGGTAAATTCTTCCATAATTGGACGAAAATCCTCCCGAAACCGGTTGTTTTTCAAGTTTAATTTCCCATCCTGAGTAAATGCAATCCCGTGCCGGGCTTCCCGGGTCGGCATGACGCAATCAAACATGTCTGCTCCGCTGGCGATCATTTTCAGAAGCTGAGGTGGCGTACCCACCCCCATGACATAACGAGGCTTATTTTCCGGCAAGATCTCCGTACAGTATTGCACTTGAGGCATAATTTCCTCCTCCGGTTCACCGACACTGACACCTCCGATGGCGTATCCAGGAAAATCCATGTCCATCAACTCCCTTACACAGGCCTGACGAAGATCCTTGTGACGGGATCCCTGGACAATCCCAAATACATGGTGTCCGGCCTCCAGAAACCCAGTATCTCCCGCATAATCCCTGGCCTCCCTGGCCCAGCGAAGAGTCCGCTCCACTGCTGCCTCACAGGCTTGCCTGTCAGCATCGGCGGGCGGGCACTCATCCAGAACCATCGCAATATCGGATCCCAGATTAGCCTGGATATCAATAACGCGCTTCGGGGTTAAAATCACCTCCCGACCATCCAGATGAGATTGAAACCGAATACCGTCTTCACGGATTTTCCGTAATTTCGCTAAACTAAACACCTGGAATCCGCCGCTGTCTGTCAGGATTGGGCCATCCCAACCCATGAACTTGTGCAATCCGCCCATCTTCTCGATCAGTTCAGATGTCGGACGTAAATTTAAATGATAGGTGTTTCCGAGGATGATTTGAGCTTTTGCCTCCTTTAACTGATCCGGTAACAAGCCTTTAACCGTGCCTTGTGTTCCCACTGGCATGAAAATCGGCGTCTGGATCTCCCCATGCAAAGTATGTAGCTTACCAAGCCGGGCTCGGTCGGGCCCATTCGACTTCAATAATTCGAAATTAGGTTGCATGCGGCTCTTTTCACACCCTCAAATTGAATTGGCAAGCATCCACGTGCTTGACAACGCATCATTTAATCATGATATGATGATTTTATGGTCTCAAAAAGCACAGAAACCCGTCTCAAGAACCTCCTGAAAGAACGGATAGTGATACTGGATGGAGCGATGGGGACGCAGATCCAGGACTACAAGCTGGATGAAGCCGCCTTTCGGGGAACGAGATACCCGGACCATAAGAATGACCTTCGAGGCAATAATGACATTCTTGTGCTGACCGGTCCGGAAATCATTCAGTCGATTCATTACGCATTCCTGGAAGCGGGCGCGGATATCATTGAAACGAACACTTTCAGTGCCAACAGCATCTCGCAGGCGGATTACGGATTGGAGGGTGAAGCCTACGAGATGAACCTGGCAGCCGCCAAACTGGCGAAGCAAGCAGTTTTGGAGTTTGAAGCAAAGACTGGTTCAAAAAACCACTTTATCGCTGGTGGCATGGGACCAACCAACCGGACAGCCTCCCTTTCGCCGGATATCGACAATCCTGCCTACCGGTCTGTGACCTTCGATGACTTGAAGGAAGCTTACAAGGAACAAGCAGAGGGATTGGCAGACGGGGGCGTCGATATGTTCCTGGTCGAGACCATATTCGACACCCTGAATGCCAAGGCCGCTATCTTCGCATTGGAAGAGTTATTCAGGGAGAAAGGTCAACGCTGGCCGGTCCTCCTTTCTGTAACCGTTACCGATGCGTCCGGTCGGACCCTATCCGGGCAGACACTTGAGGCATTCTGGACCAGTGTATCACACGCAAACCCTCTTTCAGTGGGAATCAATTGCGCACTGGGGGCTGACGATATGGCTCCGTATATCGAGCAGCTATCGCGACTGGCGGATACGCACATCAGCTGCTACCCGAATGCGGGTCTGCCCAATGCATTTGGTGGATATGATGATACACCTGAACATATGGCATCAATCCTGGAGGGATTTGCAAAGAATGGCTGGCTGAACATCGTTGGAGGTTGTTGTGGATCCACACCAGCTCACATTGCCCAAATCGCCAAACAGGTGAAGGATTGTCCTCCTCGGATAATTCCAGAAACAACTATAGCATCCCGATACAGTGGCCTGATTGCTTCTTCAATCACCGGTAAAAAGGCTCCCTTCTTCATGGTCGGTGAACGAACCAATGTCATGGGCTCTCCCCGGTTCAGGAAATTAATTAAGGAAGGCGACTTTGACGAGGCCCTCGAAATCGCCCGTTCCCAGGTCGAAAACGGGGCCAATATGATTGATGTCAATTTCGATGAAGGCCTGTTGGATTCGGAAAAGTGCATGACTACATTCCTGAATTTGCTGGCAACCGAACCGGATATCGCGCAAGTCCCGATCATGGTCGACTCCAGCAAATGGTCGGTCATTGAAGAAGGGCTGAAGTGCCTGCAGGGAAAGGGAGTGGTCAACTCCATCAGTCTGAAGGAAGGCGAAGAGGGGTTTTTGCGTCAGGCCAACCTGATCAAGAGCTACGGTGCAGCCGTCGTGGTCATGGCATTCGATGAATCCGGACAAGCTGCTACGACTGAAGACAAGGTCAAAATATGTAAGCGAGCCTATGATTTGTTGGTGGAAAAGGCGGACTTCAATCCGGCAGATATTATCTTTGATCCAAACATCCTGACTGTCGCCACCGGGATGGATGAACACAACGACTACGCCATCAATTTCATTGAAGCCACAAGGCAGATCAAGGAACGGTGTCCCTACGCACGGGTCAGTGGAGGCGTCTCCAATATCTCGTTCTCTTTCAGGGGTAACAATATTGTTCGTGAAGCCATGCACAGCGTATTTCTCTATCATGCTATTCAAGCAGGTCTCGATATGGGCATCGTCAATGCTGGTATGCTGGCGGTCTATGAAGATATTGATGGAAATTTGCGGGAAAAGGTTGAGGATGTTCTTTTCAACCGTCATCCAAACGCCACCGATGCCCTGATCGAGCTGGCGGAAAGCCTGAAGGGGATTCCCATGGTTGAAAAAAAATCTGAACAATCGGCGTGGCGAAAAGAAACTGTTCATGATCGCCTCGCCTATGCCATCCGCCACGGGATCGTTGAATTTATCGAGGAAGATACAGAGGAAGCAAGATTGGCATATCCTCGCCCGCTTGACGTTATTGAAGGACCATTAATGGATGGGATGCGGATCGTCGGGGATCTTTTTGGAGAGGGAAAAATGTTCCTTCCCCAAGTCGTGAAAAGTGCACGGGTCATGAAGCGCTCCGTGGCTTGGTTGACTCCCTACATGGAAAATGAAAAGTCCGAATCCGGCAAACGGAAATCTGCGGGCGAAATCGTCTTAGCCACTGTCAAGGGAGACGTGCATGATATCGGCAAGAATATCGTGGGCGTGGTCCTGTCATGCAATAACTACAGGGTCCACGATCTTGGGGTTATGGTACCCGTGGAAAAGATTATTGAGAAGATCAGGGAGGTTGATGCGGACATCGTCGGGCTGAGTGGATTGATCACCCCTTCCCTCGATGAAATGGTTTTTAATGCTCAGCGTTTTGCCCGTGAAGGGATCGACATTCCACTGCTTATCGGAGGTGCAACCACTTCAAAAGCCCACACCGGAGTTAAGATTAATCCTGAATACAAAGGATCAGTATTGCATGTGCCGGATGCATCGCGGGTAGTCGGTGTAGCGGCTCGCTTCATGAATCCTGAGACAAGGGATGAGGCCGACCGGGAAGCCGAATCAATTAACGAAAAACAACGAATACTTTACGAGGAAAGCCATCAGCGCCGTATTCCAGTACTCAGCCTGACCGAAGTGGAGAAAAAGGCACCTGCCTACGACTGGGATAATATGGAAATCGCCGTTCCGGAAAAGACCGGCTTACAAGTTCTCGATTCGTTGCCGGTCGAGGAATTGGTTCCATTTATTGACTGGTCCCCGTTTTTCTGGACATGGGAATTGAAGGGTGTCTTTCCCGGAATCCTCAGTCATCCAAAGTATGGCGAAGAAGCGACAAAGCTTTATGATGATGCCCGTGAGATGCTCGACAAGCTGATTACCGAAAAGGCGATTCAACCAAAAGCAGTTTTCGGACTCTGGCCGGCTAATTCAAAGGGTCAGACCGTTGAGTTGTTTAACGATACAGAGCGATCAGAAACTGTAACCGCGTTTCATTTCCTACGACAACAACAGGAAAAGCAGAAAGGATCAAAATCAGCATTCATGTGCTGTAGTGATTTTGTTGCTCCACTGTCATCCGAACGAATCGACTACATGGGGGGATTTGCTGTCACCTCAGGCAGGGAAATTGAGCAAATTGCCAAGTCCTATGAGGACCAGCTCGACGACTATTCATCAATCTTGGTCAAGGCAATAGGAGACCGACTTGCCGAGGCTTTTGCTGAATGGCTGCACAAGGAGGTCCGCTGTCAGTGGGGATTCGGAAAAACTGAAAACCTTAGCAACAAGGATATAATCGCGGAAAAGTACCGTGGGATTCGTCCAGCAATCGGATATCCTGCTGTTCCCGATCATACAGAAAAAGAGGTCCTCTTTGAGCTGCTTCAGGCAGAGGAAAAAACCGGTATCTCACTCACAGAGAATTTTGCCATGCACCCGGGTGGATCGGTTTGCGGTCTGTACTTCGCGCATCCCGAGGCCAAGTACTTCCGGATCAATCGGATCGGGCAGGACCAACTGGAGGCTTATTCCAGATTGAAGGGCATGTCACTCAAGGATGCCAACCACTGGCTGGCCCCGGTTCTTTAAAAGGAATTGTCTGACTGAAAATCTTTTCGAAATCTGCTCAGCTCAATTACATGAGTGAAGATTTCAGAGTTCACTGCGTTCAAGGAACAAGGCGTGAATATCCCATTCCCTCAAAGGGAAGTCCGTATTCTTAACGAATCCAATCAGACATAAGGGACTCAACCGCCTTGACCGGTGGTACTTCACCACGGGCAACTAATTCGGATATCTTTTCCAGTTTGTTTTTCATTCCCTCATCGGCGAAAAACTGTCTACGCAAAGCTTCATCGATCAAGCCACGCATCCAGTCGAGGTTCTGTTCCTGGCGACGCCTTTGAAATACTCCACTGGCAACCGTCTGTTTCTGGAACTCTTGAATGAGTTTCCATGTTTCGGGTATGCCCTCCCCTTTTATTGCGGATGCGGTAAGTGCCTTGGTTTTCCAACCTTCTGTAAACGGATTCAGAAAACTCAGCACCCGATTATATTCAGCCTTCGCCAAGCGAGCGCGTTGGATGTTATCACCATCGGCTTTATTAACAACGATCGCATCAGCCAGCTCAATAACGCCCTTTTTAATCCCCTGTAATTCATCTCCTGCTCCGGAAATCAGAATCAGCAGGAAAAAATCCACCATGGATCGAACGGTCACTTCGCTTTGCCCGACACCTACCGTCTCGAGCAGGATGATATCGAATCCGAAAGCTTCGCACAGCAGGACCGTTTCACGGCTTTTGCGAGCCACCCCTCCCAGGCAACCACCTGTCGGTGACGGACGCACGTAGGCGTTGGGTTGCTGCATCAGCTTTTCCATCCGGGTTTTGTCACCAAGGATACTGCCCTTGGTCACTGATGATGAAGGATCAACTGCCAGTACCGCGACCTTGTGTCCCTGATCACACAACATCGATCCGAAGGTATCGATTGCCGTCGATTTTCCCGCACCTGGAACACCGGTTATCCCAATTCTCAGGGAATTGCCGGTTAAATCCATCAGGGAGTCCAAAAGTTGTTGAGAATCCTCCTGATGCCGGACCGAATTGCTTTCAACCAAGGTAATGCCACGGGCCAACATGGTCCGGTTTCCCGAGCGAATCCCATCGGCTAATTCCTGTACACTCAGCCTGCGTCGCTTGGCGGGACTACTCCGTCTCTCAGCATGTGAATACCCCGGCATTCCCTCATGCCCGCCTTCGACACCCTTCATAACATGGGAAGTGAAGCCATCCCCACCTTCAGGTGGAGCCCATTCAGGCAGCTTTCTTTCCTTTGTCATAATTCGGCTTTAAAGCAAAATTCCAGTCCTCTGGCAAATGTCAAAGGACTGGAATTTTATAGATTCAAAGTAAAGAGAACTCAGTCCTCGTGCTGGCTCTCCAGTAATTCCAACAGCTTTCTTGCGGATTCAGTGATGACTGTTCCCGGACCAAAGATAGCTGCTGCACCATTCGCGTACAAATCATCGTAGTCCTGCGCAGGAATAACGCCACCGGCCACAACAAGAATATCCTCACGACCTTGCTCGGCCAATGCGCCAACCAATTTCGGAAGGAGTGTCTTGTGACCTGCGGCAAGAGAACTCATTGCCACAATATGCACATCATTCTCTACCGCCTGTGCAGCGGTTTCTTCCGGTGTCTGGAACAATGCTCCAATATCGACATCGAATCCAAGATCGGCGAAGGCAGTGGCGACAACCTTGGCACCACGGTCATGACCGTCTTGTCCCATCTTTGCTACCATGATACGAGGACGGCGGCCTTCCTTCTCAGCAAAAGCGTCTGTCCGGGCCCGGAGCTTTTCTACCTCACTCTTGTCTCCGTATTCGCTACTGTACACTCCACTAATCGAACGAACTACAGCTTGATGGCGACCATATACTTTTTCCATCGCATCAGAAATTTCTCCGAGGGAAGCTTTTGCCTGGGTTGCCTCGACCGCCAACTGAAGGAGATTCTCGTCTGTCTCGCCCGCAGCTGCCTTGGTCAGGCGCTCAAGAATCTGGCGGCAAGCTGACTCATCACGATTGGCGCGCAATTCTGCCAAACGACGGAGCTGCGATTCACGGACGGCCGTATTGTCAACGTCCAGAATTTCCAGAGGATCTTCCTTGCGCATGCGATTCTTGTTCACGCCAACAATCGATTCCCGTCCACTGTCGATACGGGCCTGACGACGAGCTGACGCCTCTTCGATACGCATCTTTGGTAAACCGGTCTCGATAGCCTTAGCCATTCCGCCAAGACCTTCAACTTCTTGAATATGCTCCCATGCACGTTCCTTCAGGGCGTGCGTCAAGGCTTCCACGTAGTAACTTCCGCCCCACGGATCGATGATCTTACAGATTCCAGACTCATCCTGCAGGAATAGCTGTGTGTTTCTTGCGATACGTGCGGAAAAATCAGTTGGCAGAGCAATCGCTTCGTCCAGCGCATTTGTATGCAAACTCTGTGTGTGACCAAGTGACGCGGCCATCGCTTCAATACATGTGCGGGACACATTGTTGAATGGATCCTGCTCTGTCAGGCTCCATCCGCTTGTTTGTGAATGTGTCCGCAATGCCAAAGACTTAGGGTTTTTGGGATTGAACTGTTTAACAATTTTCGCCCAGAGAAGGCGAGCGGCACGCATTTTGGCCACTTCCATGAAGTGATTCTTACCCTGCGCCCAGAAGAAACTCAAACGAGGAGCTAAAGCATCGATATCAATTCCCGCCGCAATACCGGTACGGATGTATTCCAATCCATCTGCCAATGTGTAGGCCATTTCCAGGTCAGCCGTGGCTCCGGCTTCCTGCATGTGGTAACCCGAAATCGAAATTGAATTGAATTTAGGCATTTTCTTCGAGGTGAACTCAAAGATATCGGCGATCACTTTCATACTAGGAATCGGCGGATAAATGTAGGTATTCCGAACCATGTATTCCTTGAGGATGTCGTTCTGGATCGTTCCAGCCAACTCTTCCATCTTGGCACCCTGTTCCAGCGCTGCTACGATGTAGAAAGCCATCACTGGCAGAACGGCACCGTTCATGGTCATGGAGACCGAAACCTTGTTCAATGGGATTTTGTCAAACAAGACCCGCATATCCAGTATCGAATCTATCGCGACACCGGCCTTACCTACGTCGCCAACCACCCTGGGATGATCGCTGTCGTAACCACGGTGTGTTGCAAGGTCGAATGCCACAGACAATCCCTTCTGTCCGGCGGCCAGGTTTCGGCGGTAAAACGCATTGGATTCCTCAGCAGTAGAGAAACCGGCGTATTGCCGAACTGTCCAGGGACGAAAGACATACATCGTGGCATAAGGACCGCGCAGAAACGGGGCAATCCCGGCCTGATAATCAAGATGCTCCATGCCCTCGTAGTCTTCCTCCGTGAAGAGCGGCTTAACCGGAATCTGCTCCATGGTGTCCCATACGTAATCCTCGGCCCGCTTGCCTGTCTTCTTTTCGAGCCCTGCCTTCCAGTCGGCATAGCCCTGCTTCCGACCCTGTGGCCGGTAATCCATTTTTGTGAAATCTGGTGTTGTCGTCATTTTTCGGTGACAATTAAAGGTTCTAGTTTCCTGTTAGAGGGAAGCGCCAAGCGACTCGAGCAACTGGCGATTCAATTCGTAGTTATTGACTCGTATATTAACGAATCCATCCACACCTGCGGCTTTCCAGGCAGCTTCATTGTCACCCGGTGCCCCGGCTACATATACGGCTACTTCGCCGCAGCTGTCCTTTATCGCCTTGGTTAGATCCTCGACCGTGTTGGCATATGTTTCATCATCGGAAGTGATGACGGCGATTTTTGCCCCACTCGTGCTCAGTGCTTCAACAGCATCTGCATTCGTTTCGTAATCATCCTCATTGAGGAGCTTGAATCCACCAACTTGGAAGAAAGCGCTGGTCCAGTCGGCACGGATACGATAACGACGCGACGGGCCCATGTTCAATTGATGGATGACCGGTGCTTTACCGTTTTCCTTGAGTTTATCTGCAGCCATACGCAATTTCTCAAACTCGGCGGCAGCCCGGTTCAGCTTAATTGGCTTGGCCTTTTCAAGAAGTGTACCCAATCCGGCGCTGGCCTGCAACTCGGCCAGAGTGGCTCCACTGGCAGCTGATTCAATCAGGGCGTTGATCTTCCCGATTCCCTTGACGGTGGAAATGCCCTCAAGAACAGTGAACAGTGAGGCATTTTCGCGATTGTTCTTCCATGCGGAAACCTTGCTGGCCAATTCCTTCCTTACAGCAGCGTAGTCAATCTCAGCCGGTGCCAACAGTTCTTCAGTTGCGTTCGGATAAGAGTTGGTCCCAACAATCACATCACGGCGGCGTTGGATGTTCTTCATCTTGCTCTGCCGGACTGCTTCCACTTCCTCTTGGAATTTTCCTGACTCCAGTACCTTGATGATACCACCGTCTACTTCAATTCCCTGGAAGATTTTCCATGCGGATTCGGCCACCTGGTCGGTGAGTGACTCAACTGCCCAGGAACCACCGGCCGGATCGATCACCCGGCGCATGTCGCACTCATCCGCTAAAATTGCATGAGTATTAAAGGCAATTCTCCGCGAAAATGCATTGCTGTCACGGAGAACTTCATCAAACGGTCCAACATTGAGACTGTCGCAACCACCAACCACGGCAGAGAAAGCTTCCGTGGTCGTACGTAGCATGTTCACGTACGGATCATAAACGGTCTTGTTCCACAATCCCGTCTTGGCATGAATCTGGATGGTACGCGCAGACTCCCGCACTTCAAAGGCATCCATAATCCTGCTCCAGAGCAGTCGCAAAGCCCTCAGTTTGGCGATCTCAATAAAGAAATTCCCGCCGACAGAAACGGAAAGGCGCATCCTTGGTACTACAGTTTCCACAGGAATACCTCTCTCAGCCATTGCCTTGATATAGAGAACAGCTG
>JAUVDD010000132.1 GCA_030595525.1 Puniceicoccales bacterium | reverse complement strand
CCGGCCATCTGGCGAAGGATGTTCGAGGCAATCCCATCGAAAACTTTGGTCTGAATTACGATCCATCGCACATGGTGTGGCAGCAAATGGATTACATTGCGCCATTGAAGGAGTTTGCTGACCGAATCTTTCACGTTCATGCAAAGGATTGCCGGGTCGACAAGGACCGGCTGGATTCAGTCGGGATTCTGGCCAGGCCATTGGAATTCCATGTGCCCAAGCTCCCCGGGATGGGGGACGTCAATTGGGGCAAATTCTTTTCTGTGTTGACGGACACCGGCTATCAGGGCCCAGTCTGCATTGAGGCAGAGGATCGCGCGTTTGAAGACAGCCTCCAGTCGCGAAAACAGTGCTTGAAGGTAGCGCGTGATGTGCTCAAACCGTATTTTGTTAAATAAAGAATTTTATTGATTGAAGGATACGTAATGAAAAACCGAATACATAAACCAAGTATAGTACAGGCGATCTTTACCCTGAGCGCCTGTCTTGGGATCATCTCCAGTGCTTTGGGCATGCAAGACCAGAACCTCGATCACCGTAAAGGAACCTTGATCATTCAAACACAACCGGGTGCCATGATAGAGGTAAAGCAAAAGTCTCATGAGTTCTGGTTTGGTGCTGCCATTTGCAATGGAATTTTCGAAGGTGAGTTTTCTGACAAGGATGTGACCAAATACAAACAGGCCTTCCTGAAGAACTTTAACTCGGCAGTAACCGAGAATGCTTTGAAATGGCCATCCATGCAACCGACTGCGGATCCACCAAACTACCAGGTGGTCGATTCCATGTTGGAATGGACAGATGCGAATAACATTCCATTGCGCGGCCACAATATCTACTGGGGCGTTCACCAGTTTGTTCAGCCGTGGGTGAAGGAGTTGAATAAAGAAGAGCTCCGTAAGACAATCATGGCCAGGGGGAAAGACATTGGTTCCAGATACAAGGGTCGGTTTGCCCATTATGATCTCAACAATGAGATGATTCACAAGAATTACTATGCCGAGCAATTGGGCGAGGGCATCACTCTGGAGATGGCGAACTGGGTAATGGATGAGGACCCGGATGCCAAGCTGTTTCTCAATGATTATGATATCCTGACCGGCAACCGGTTGGATCAATTTGTGACGCATGTAGAGGACCTGCTGAAAATGGGAGTTCCCCTGGCAGGAATCGGCGTCCAGGGCCATTTGCACACCGATAGTTTTGATCCTGCCCAATTAAAAGGAGCACTTGATGAGTTGGCTAAATTTAATCTTCCGTTGGTAATCACCGAGTTTAATTTCCCCGGTCAGCGATCGAAGTTTCATAAGGAAAAGGGAGAGCATAAGTTCACCCCAAAAGATGCGCAGCATGCTGCTGAATCTCTGGATGAGTATTATCGGATTTGCTTTGCTCACCCTGCTGTTGAGGGGATTCTCATGTGGGGTTTTTGGGCGAATGCAAATTGGATACCGGAGTCCTCCATATATGATAAGAACTGGAAGCCTACGCCTTTGTTGAAAGCCTACAGGAACCTTGTGTTCAAGGAATGGTGGACCACCACAAAGGTCCGAGCTGACTCCAATGGCATAGCTGAAATCCCTGCGTTTTACGGGGATTACACCGTGAAGGTCGCAGGAAAAGAGAAACAAATGAAGCTTCGGAAAGCAAAAGGTTCCTCGAAGCTAACTATCAAATAGACGACTTCTCAGGTATCCTAGTCGATCATCAATCTGGCTGCATCAAGCATCGTTGCCGTGGCGGTAGCACCGACTCTTGTGACGCCGAATCTCTTGACCTTGAGCATGTCTTCCAGTGTGCGTACGCCTCCAGCTGCCTTTATTTGAACAGAAGGAGCGGAGTTTGCTCGCATCAACTGCAAGTGATGGTCAGTTGCACCCTCATAGCTGTACATTCCGTTGCTTTGTTTAACAAAACCGTATCCGGAGGATGTCTTTACAAAGGCAACATTGTTTTCCGAACAGATTTGGCAGAGTTGAATGATATGCCGGTCCTCCAGGTAATCATTCTCAAATATCACCTTTAAAATGGCACCGTTGGAATTGACAGCTTCATTGATACTGCGAATCTCCTTACTGACATATGCCCAGTCTTCACCGAGCAACTTTCCGATGTTGACTACCATGTCGATTTCCGTGCCACCATCCAAGGCAGCCTTAACTGCTTCCTGAACCTTGATAGAGATCGCACTGTTCCCATGCGGAAAACCGATAACCGGACAGACACCAACACCAGATCCCTCAAGAATGTCACTAACCATTGAAGTGCAGTAGGGTTTGATGCAGGCGGTGGCGACCTTGTATTCCATCGCAAGATGGCAACCCTCGATTACGTCCTGATCCGTCATCGTCGGATGCAGGAGGGAATGATCTATCATCTTGGCCAGTTCGTTGTATAGTGATTCGTCCATTGCTTGTAAGTTGGATTTTTAGGGGGTGAAATGCGTCTTGGCAATATTCCAGTTATGATTGCAGTTACTCACGATAACCTTATCTGAATTCTATTATGTGTTACCCCAAGACATTTAATTCGTCCTTATCCCGATCCATATTGTTGATTCTCACCCTGGGCTTTGCTCAGTCGGTCTTCGCAAAACCGAATGTCATTGTGATCCTGACGGATGATCAGGGGTACGCCGATGTTGGATACCAGAATTTCGAGGCATCGAGTGATGTCCTGACTCCGAATCTCGACAAACTGGCAGCGAGTGGGATTCGGTTCTCCAATGGGTATGCACCATTTTCCACTTGTGGACCCTCACGTGCATCATTGTTGACTGGGCGAAGTGCCAGCCGGTTTGGTGTGGAGGAAAACAGTACCTATCCACCGGAGAGTGAGATTCTGGTCGCCCGGGCTTTGAAATCCCAAGGCTATGTCTCAGGCGCATTTGGGAAATGGCACCTTGGTGAAAAGCTGGGGCAACTCCCAATGGATCGTGGATTCGATTATTACTATGGTGATATCGGGGCGAACAAGGATTACTTCATGAAGCGCCTGAAGGATCCTCCCAGTTGGATGAACGGGAGTGAATCCCCGAGGGAGTATGGACGGTATGTAACTGATGCCTACACCGATGAGGCGGTTCAATTCATCAAGAAAAACAAGGAGAAACCATTCTTCATTTATCTGGCCTACAATGCACCGCACAGTCCGTTCCGTACCTACGAGGATCTGGTTAAACGGGTGGTTGATGCGCGGCCACAATGGAAACCAGTTTACGAGCGGATGAAAAATGAAGGGAAATTCCCTGCTTATGATTTCGGGAAATTCTCTGGAGAAAATCTCGATCAGGAAATTCTGCGATTGTGTTATATATCGATGTTGCTGGCCGCAGATGACGGAGTAGGGAAGGTCATTGGCACATTGGAGGAAGAGGGACTTCGGGAGGATACGCTCATTTTCTATATGAGTGACAATGGGGCCGCCTTGGCCCGTCCAAACGACCTCGGTGGTGTGAATCTTCCACTGCGGCACGGCAAGGGGACCGTTTACGATGGTGGGTGCAGGATTCCTTATGTAATGAGCTGGCCGGGCACTTTGCCTGCAGGATTGAAATCTGAATTGATGGTTTCCTCGATGGATGCCTTTGCCACGGCAGTTGAGTTGGCTGGTGGAAATGTTCCCACGGACCGTGTCATTGATGGAGTGAACCTGATTCCGTTCCTCACTGGCGAAAAGAAGGGACCTGCCCATGAGAGCCTCTTTTTCCGAAGAAAGGGCCGCAATGCCTGGTCGATTCGTTCGGGCGATTTTAAATGGGTATGGAGTCCAAGCCGACCCAAGTCGGAGAAGGAAGACGCTTTTTATGGTCCGGAATTGAATCCCGAAGGTGGGCTGTATGATGTCCAGAATCGAATCTCCGAGGATGAGGATCTTTCCAGTCAATTTCCGGAAAAGAAACGTCAGATTATGGATTTGTTCAAGTCACTCACCGCAGGCCTCCCGGATCCAATGGAACCGGAAGAATGATTGAGAAAACTGGCCGGGGATTCCCTATGTCTAGTTGCCCGTTTTATTCCATGAACACGTAACAGAGCAGGTGGTAAATGGCCATCTGTGCGTCTTCAACGCGGCCGTAGTGGGTGTCATCGATGACGATCAATTCTTGTGCCAGATCGGCCAGCTTCCCTCGCTTTGCCCCAACCATGGCGAGCGTCTTCATTCCATTGGCATTGGCCCACTCGAAGGCATTGACCAGGTTTGGCGATGAGCCACTGACACTGGCAGCGAGTAGGATATCACCGGGTTGACCATAATTCTCCAATTGGCGGCGAAAAATATCCGCATAATCATAATCGTTGCCAATCGCCGTTATCCACGGGGTATTCTCATTCAATGACAACACCTTGAAGCGTTTGCTCAGCGAGTCTGAAGCACCCTTACCCAAATCAGTTACGAAATGAGACGAATTGGCTGCATTACCTCCATTCCCACAAACGAATATTTGCCGACCATCGTTATTGGCTTCCCGTAAGAGATCCGCCCAATGCGCAATTTGATCAACCGGGAGGGAAGTTATGAGGCGTGACTGGCATTCGAGATAGCTGCCAATCCATTTTTTAATCGATTCGTTATCCATGTTCTTTGGTATTAATAATCTGGATACCAAGGGTACTGATTCAGTGCAACCAATTCCTCTGGAATCCATCATTGCCAATGGTCTTCATTCTGCAAAACTCACCTTGTGACGTATTCGAAGATATATTTAGGCATTGATATAGGTGGAACAAAAACGGCACTCAGCCTTGTGTCGGAATCGGACGGTGTGATCGCAAAGGAACAATTTGCGAGTAGTGCCGAGCCCGAGCGTGATACTGAAGAAATGATTCGTCTTGGGAAGCAGTTGTGTGAGAAAGCTTCCTCTGTTTCTGGCATTGGGATTTCAGTGGGTGCCATGTTCGATCCTGTCACTGGTTGCTTTCGAGAAGCACCCCACAAACCTGCATGGGAAGGCTATCCCATAGTGGATGTAATAAGAGAAGCCTTTCCCCTTCCAGTAGCCGCAGACAACGATGCCAATGCCTGTGCGTTGGCAGAATGGAAATATGGAGCAGGCAAGGGTTGTCGCCATCTGGCGTTCCTCACTTTTGGAACAGGACTCGGTGCCGGGCTCATCCTTGACGGAAAACTCTTCCATGGTGCGTCTGCACTTGCTGGTGAGATTGGGGCGATTCGCATTGCCGAAGATGGTCCGGCCATACGGGGCAAACCCGGTTGCCTGGAAGGCTTTGCCTCAGGGGCGGGGATTGCCGGCTTGGCAGCCCTCAGACGTGAATCATGGCAGGGTGATACTTCACTGCCGCCGCTGGCCACCGCAAAGGATGTTGCCAACGCTGCCTCTCAGGGAGACGCCCTTGCTAAGGCGATCCTTCATGAAAGCGGCGATTCGTTGGGCCGCGGTTTGGCGATCTTGCTGGATCTGCTGAATCTGGAAGTGAT
>JAUVDD010000290.1 GCA_030595525.1 Puniceicoccales bacterium | reverse complement strand
CCGATGGCTGCGTGGATTTCCGAAATGCGTGCCTTATCCTTCTCCAGCATTTCCTCCTGCGTACCCGGCTGACCGATTTTGATCTTCATGAAAAAGTACCCGTCCCGGGTAGCTTCAAGAAGCTCATCCATCGGAATATTGTAGGCCATCAACGGTATGCTGGCGACCGCGGAATGCCTGTGTGACAGGGCAGGGCGGTACTGCGACGGAATTAAATCATGAAAATCAAAGATCTGGTGTTCACGAGCGTAAAGAATCCACAGCGCATTATCGATTCCAACCAGTGCGTTCAGCACAAAAGTCATCCGCAGGTTAGGATTGCCAGTGAGCTCTTTTGCATCGGCATACAACTGATCGAGTAGTTGTTCCTGAAGGTGCATAGGATTAGTAAAGGACTCTCCCCTGATCAGGGAGAGAGCCCGTTCACTAATCGAAAACATCAATTCGTTGCCTGCTTGCTCGGAGTGATCCCCGAACACCTTGGCATCCGACCAAAGTACGTTCTGTGTCCCCAGACCAACTGACTCGATTCCGTCTGTTGAAACCAGCCGGAAAACCGATTGCCAGATTTCCGTCATGTACCCGCCCTTGAATCCGAATGGACGGATCAAGGGCTCTCTCACGAAATTCGACTTGGTACTCTGTACTTTGATTTCGAATGGATTTGCCTAGGACAGGATCCAGCCGTCCGGATACTGTTTCTTGAGCATCTTGTTAGCTTCGGCGTCGCCGACGAATTTGCCTTGCTTGCCGTTGAAGCGCATGGTCCGTCCGGTTTGCTCGGCAATTGAACCAAGCAGGATGGATTCCGTGAATGGTCCGGCATAGCTGAAATCGGAAGAAGCCTTGCGGTTTTCCTTAATCGCGTTTAAGAACTCGTCCAAGTGTTCACCTTTGACCCGAGGAATGCTTTTCGGCGGAAGGTTCTTTCTCACTTCCATGAATTTCTCACGTGGGAGAATCTTCACACTTTCGCTGTAGGTGGTGGTCTGGATGGCCATTCCTTCACCAACGATAAGCGAACCATTCATGCCTTCCTTGCTGTCGAAGGGATTGTAGTCCTTGAGGAACTTCGGAATGGCCGGGTACATGCCGCCATCGTACCACTTGTAGGTGACTGGTGGCATCTTGCCACGTGCCGGGAACTTGAAAGTAACCGTGTTGCATTTCGGGAAAGTGTATCCAGTCCGTTTAGTGGTGGATCCTGAAACTTCAACCGGCGAGCCCAGATCGAGTGCCCAGAATGCGGAGTCCATGATATGGCAAGCCATGTCACCCAGTGCGCCACAACCGTAGTCGGTGAATCCGCGCCAGCTGAATGGCAAATATGAAGGATCGTAAGCGCGCTTCTCCGAAATGCCCTGCCAGAGTTCCCAAGCAAGTCCCTTCGGAACTGCAGGTGGCTTATTGCCATGCTTCGGTTTGCTGGTGCCGTGGATATCCGTCCATGTGCCGATCGGGCGATTTGTCCAGGAGTGGACTTCCTTCACATCACCGATTACTCCTGCCTGAATCCATTCGCGAACGAGTCGGGTTCCTTCATTGGAGTGTCCCTGGTTACCCATTTGAGTGACAAGGCCCCTCTTCTTGGCAGCGACTGTCAGGGCACGTGCTTCCGCGACCGTGTGAGTCATCGGCTTTTCACAGTAAACGTTGATGCCGAGATTGATCGCGGACATGGCTACAGGGTAGTGCATGAAGTCGGGAATGGAAATGATGACGGCGTCGATCTTGTCTCCCATTTCCTCGAACATGACGCGGTAATCCTTGTACCACTTAGCTCCCCGTTTCACGTGGGTTTTGAGTGCTTCATCGAAGGGATTGCTGGTGCCGTCATTTTTTGATGCTCGTCCTTTGGCAACACTGTTTTCATCCACATCACACAGGGCGACCACATTTTCATTGAGGCAGCCAACTGTCGGTCCACGGCCCTTGCCGCCAACCCCGACCAGGGCGATGTTCAATTTGCCGTTAGCTGATTTACCAGCTTGTCCGATTGCGAAACCCGGCATTGCCATGATTCCTGAGGCCAATGCGGATCTCTTGAGGAAATCCCGGCGGTTAATATCGTTGAGGCTATTTAGTAGTGATTCTTTCATTTGATGATATAGTTAATTTTTAAATTCAGCCTTCCCAATCCGTGCGGACCGGACGGCTCAACATGGCATTTGCATGGGCGTCGTTTTTAAATATTTCGCGCTCACCGTCCCAAAGCAACTCTCTTTTTAGTTCGATTGCGATGTTGGCCAGATGGCACAGCACAGCTCCCTGATGGCCAATTTCTATCGGCGCGTGCAGGTCTTCCTTGCGGCGACTACGCATACATTCAAACCAGTTGGTCATGTGGGAGCCTTTGGTTTTCCGGTAAGAGGCCATCAAGTCGCGTGGAATCGACCGGACCAAGTCAGTTGGATGAGTTTCTAGCTTCTTTCGACTGACGTATAGAGTTCCCTTGGTCCCGTAGAATCGAATGGCGCTCCCGGAATCGTTGCTGCACAAGTTCATTGTCAGGCCCTTAGGGAATACATAATCCACATCAATATCCCAAAAGGTCGTACCCAGGGAGCCGACAGGATTCCGTTTTCCGTTACCGATCACGGAAAGTGGGGCTACGCCGTCCAGTCCCATCGCCTGCATGAATGAATCCAGAAAGTGGGCTCCCCAGTTGGCGATTTCGCCACCTGAAAGCTCCGGAACGAAACGAAAATTATAATGCAATCTCTCAGGATGGTATTCAATCCACGGAGCCGGACCGACATACATATTGTAGTTCAGGTTTTTCGGAACAGGTTGTGGCTCCCACGGTTCGGCACTGCCGGGACGGGTCTTGATCATTACGTCCACATGGCGGACCTCGCCGATGACCCCTGCCTCGATGGCGGCTTGTGCCATGAAGAAGTAATCCATTGACCGATGCTGGGAGCCCACCTGGAGAATTGCATCCCGCGGTTTGACGAGGTCGATCAGCTCACGGCCTTCAGTTAGATAAAATGATAAAGGCTTCTCCACATAGACATCCTTTCCTGCCTTGATGGCGGCCTTGGCGATAGGTACGTGCCAGTGGTCGGGAGTGCCGATCACCACGGCGTCGATATCACTCCGGGAGACCACATCGCGGAAATCAGGGATTTCGCGAATGCCGCTATAGGAAGATTTGCCCGTTTGCTCCGCATAAAGCTTGTTAGCCTTCTCGGCGGATTCGGCGGATACATCGGAATCCACATCACAAATGGTGGTCAACTGACATTCTTTTGCGCCAACAAGGGTAGGGAGATGGGTTTTTCCACCGATGTT
>JAUVDD010000060.1 GCA_030595525.1 Puniceicoccales bacterium | reverse complement strand
GAACTTTGTCTTCATTTCAAAGAGCTTGGCCTCCAAAAGTGATCGCGACTTGATGACCGTGGACTGTTCGGAGGTCCAGGAACCCAGACGGCTACCGAGGGGACGGGTAAGGAAGTAGGCCAGTGAATCGGCACTGGAAATCTTTTCAGCTCGACCATTGACGACAATCTGGCGTTCCAGCCCCAACCAGAGAAACAGTGCCGATACTTTAGCATTGTTGGCGATATGTTTTGCCTTCCGGCTCTCGTAATTTGTGAAGAAAACCATGCCGTGGTTATCGATTTTCTTCAAAAGGACAGTCCTGTTCCATGGTTGTCCATCAGGTGACACCGTTGCTAGAATCATGGCATTGGGTTCCTGAATTTCCGCATCCTGTGCCTGCTTGAACCAGAATCTGAATTGATCCATTGGATCCGTGCGCAAAGTATCCCGGTTCAGGGCTTCGCGCCGATATTCTTCTCTGAGGTGAGTGATATCCATTGCAGGGAACCTTAGCGAACCATGATGAAAATCACAAGTGCAGCCAGAATAAATCGATACCAGGCAAATAATGCCAAGCCGTGACGGGTCAGGTATCCAACCAGCCATTTGATAGCCAACGCAGCTGAGATAAAGGCAATGAAAATCCCAAGCAGGAGGGGGCCCAGTTCAATCGCCAGAAAAAGCTCTGACCCACTGCTGACAGCCTTGTATCCAGCCGCGGCAGTTAATGTGATCAGGCCAAGGAGAAAGCTGAATTCTGCAGCTTTGGCCGGACTTAGCCCCGATAGATAGCCACCGACAATTGTCATCATTGAGCGACTGGTACCGGGCCACATGGCTACGCATTGAAGAATACCGATAAACAGGCATTGGCGGATCCCGAGCGTGTGCAGATCGATCGAATAGTCGTCATCGGGAAACTGGCGTTTCCTCCATTTCTCTATGCTAAGCATCAGGAATCCTCCCAATATCAAGGCGATGGCAATCGGGAGCGGTGCGAATAGGTAGGACTCGATCAAATCATCCAGTAATAATCCAAGTACGGCAGCAGGAATAAACGCTACAATCAGGTTCCGTGCCAGCTTTCGCCCATGAGGACTCAAACCGAGGACACCCAGCACGGCTTGCCAGATCCTGTTCCAGTAAAGTATCAATACTGCGAGAATAGCACCTGCCTGAATGACTATCGCATAGGCATCAGCGGCTGCCTTGAAGGTAACAACCTCTCCGTCGTCGGTCATCAGGGGCTGTCCAGATTCATCAAGTATCGGATCACTTGAATCCAATCCCAGCAGCGCATTCGTCAGTATCAGGTGACCTGTCGATGAAATCGGAAGGTACTCGGTTATCCCTTCTACCAAGCCAAGGATTGTTGCATCCATCCATCCAAGTTCCTGTGAGGATTCCCCGGGCTCCGGATTCTCGATGGTTTCCCCAAAACAAATGGACAGGGAACCAAGAAAGAAAACGAAGATCAAAATGTTTACGAACGATCGATGCATCAGGTCTAGCTTGTTCGTTGAATCCGGTTGCGGTCAAGCCTTCGCTTCGATGATGAATTAATCCTGACCGGAAAGGGTTGATTCATGCCAGTCCCGCAGGGCCAGCGATTTCAAGTAAAGGACGATGGATACGAAGATGAATCCAAGGAGGCAGCAAACCAGGGTGGCTGCATAAAGGGCATCAATCTTTAGTTCTGATTTATAGATCATTATCATGAATCCCAGTCCGCCGGATCCATTCGTGCTTCCCGCAAATATTTCTCCTGTTACCGAACCAATAACAGCCAGGGTCGCGGCGATTTTCGTACCGGTAAAAAAGAATGGGAGGCTGTTTGGGACACGGAGAAGGAAAAGCTCTTGTATTGGGCTCGCCTTGTATAATCGGAACATTTCCAATTGTCCCTCCGGGACGGAAAGTAATCCTTGCAGTGTGCTGGCCACAACAGGAAAAAACCCGATCAGGAATGCAATGATGGCAACGCTTTGCAAGCCCACATCAAAAAGGATCACAATGATGGCGGCAGTTGCAATAATAGGAATCATTTGCATGAAAAGGATAAACGGATAGACGCCGTAGCGTAGCCATTTACTGGATACAAGAGCCAGGCTCATCGTGAATCCAATAATTACCGATGCCAGAAAACCGCTTCCAGCACCAAGGAAGGTTATCCATGTTGCCCGGAGCAGGGTGGACCACTCATCAGTGAACGCCCAAAGGATCTGATGCGGTGAGGGCAGGATAAAGTCATGGATGTTCCATCGGTACTTGATCGCGTACCAGAATATTATGATCAGCACACCGGTCAGGCCTGGTAATATGATGCGTGGACTGGATAGTCGATTCATCATGAGGAGAGGACCTGGTGGAGGCGTGCGGTCGCTTCAGCTACACGTTGTTGGAACTCAATGGATTCCCGGGTGCGGCAATCCCTTGGAAAGGGTAGCGTATTTTCAATAATTGCGGCAACGCTCCCCGGATTGTTGTTCATTATGATAATCCGATTGGAAAGGAACACCGCCTCGGTGACGGAATGCGTGACAAAGAAGGCAGTCCATCTGGATTCATCATGTAATCTTAGCAAATCCTCATTCAAGCGGTTACGTGTAATCGCATCAAGTGCTCCAAACGGCTCATCGAGCAGAAGCAGGTTCGGGGACTGAGAAAGCGCCCTGGCGATGGAAACCCGCATTTTCATGCCACCGCTTAATTGTCTTGGATAGTAATTCAGGACATCGTTGAGGCCGACCACATTTGCCCATTTGGAGGCAGTATCCAGACGTTTGCTTTTGCTGATACCTTTCAATCGTGCGGGAACGGCAATGTTCTCCAAGACGTTTGCCCACGGAAGCAAGGTGGCATCCTGAAATATGAAAGCCGGATTGATGTTGTTTCCCGAGTGATGGATCTCTCCTGAAGTCGCCGGAATCAACTTGGCGATCAATCGCAATAAAGTGGATTTGCCACAGCCTGACGGACCAACGATCGAAATAATTTCCCCGTTGCTGGCGGTTAGCGAAATATCATCCAGAACGAGGGGCCCATCGGCAAAGCGCTTACTTAAGCCCTCAAGGGAAATGGCAGGGCCATCAGGCATCGGACTCCGGTTCCTGCCACTTTCCATGTTCCTTGATCAGGTCGATCAACGCCTGGACTGCATTTTCTTCGGGAATGTGGATATTTACACATTCCTTGCCGACATAGAGGTTCACTTTTCCTGGTGCACCACCAACATACCCGAAATCAGCATCAGCCATTTCACCCGGACCATTTACGATACAACCCATCACAGCGATGGTTACACCTTTCAGATGACTTGTTGTGGCACGTATGCTTTTTGTTGTTGATTGAAGATCGAAGAGCGTCCTGCCACAACTAGGGCAGGCCACATATTCCGTCTTGGATGTCCGCGCACGTGCTCCCTGAAGAATATTATACGCTAAAGTGGTGGATTCGCGAATAGATGGAATTGTTTCGACACTAACCAGGTCCCCGATTCCATCGCAAAGAAGAGCGCCAGTCATCATGCTGCTTTCCAACAGGCAATTGCCCGATTCTGTGTTCTCCGGTTCGATGGCGGTGCTGATGGTGTTGCGAATCCAGACTGGATTGTCTTCACCGAGAATGTACAAATTCTCAACCAACTGTCTATACAAGCCCAAGGCATGCGGTGCTGTCGGGGTACACGCTGAATTTGGGATGGTCGCGATTGTTTGTTGGCTTCCAACTGACAGATCGCCTGGGAATAGCTGAGGAACGTCGTTGGGATCGATAGCCAGGGCAGTCCGTACACCAGCTAACTCTGCCATGGTGATAAACTCGTTCAAGTTGCTGCGGTTTGTGAAACTGGTTAGCCAGATGTCTCCCGTTCGTGATCCTTTCCGTAGTTGGTTTATGGATACTTCATTCAACTGCGCCTCGTTGATCTCCCAGACAACAGTTTCCACAGAGTCACCGATTCCATTTCGCCATTCTTCAAGATTGGCCAGGATCGATTCTTCAACCTTCAGTAACAAGCCTTCTATCCGGGTGTCCTTCATAGCAGCCTGTGCCTGACTTAACGCATTTCCGTAGGCAACAGGGTCGCCAATTGCGGCTGGTGGTGGACCGGGTTGAATGACAAGAGGCGGTTCCATTGATCCAATCTTGAGATTGGATCCTATAGTCGAATCCTCAATTGTGCGCCGTGTAAAGGTGAAGGGATTTATCCCGTCCATTGGCAACTCCTTGGCTGATTCCCTCCAAAGAACCATGGCTTTATCAGCTAAAGCTCTTGCTACAGGAATTTCCGCCACGGGATCCTCGGTCAGTGAGACGCGGATCGTGTCACCGAGTCCATCGTATAAAAGGGAACCGATTCCAATGGAGCTTTTTATACGAGCATCATCACCATCACCCGCCTCGGTCACTCCCAGATGAAGAGGGTAGCCCATTTCTTCAAGATTCATTTTATCCACCATCAGGCGGTATGCTTGAATGGCTACCTTGGGATTTGATGCCTTCATCGACAAAACGATGTCATGGAAATCATGGTATTCGGCGATGCGGATGAATTCAAGGGCACTTTCGCACATGCCCAACGGGCTGTCGCCATATCGGTTCATTATACGATCTGACAGACTGCCATGGTTGGTACCAATTCGCATTGCCCGACCAAATTCCTTGCACCGTAAAACAATTGGTGAGAAAGCCTCATGGAGGCGTTCCAGCTCCTCATTGTATTCATTATCTGAATACTCCTTTATCTGGAACTTTTTCTTGTCGGCGTAGTTGCCTGGATTGATTCGAACCTTCTCCACATGCTTGGCCGCCTCCATGGCAGCCTGTGGTAGAAAGTGTATATCTGCCACCAGTGGGATAGCGGAAAATCCTGCCGCAGAGAATTCCTTGCGAATTTCACCCAACGCCTCAGCAGCTTTCACGTTTTGTGCTGTGATCCGGACCACTTCACAGCCTGCCTCCGCAAGGGCGATAGACTGTGCCACTGTCGCCGCCACATCCAGGGTCGGTGTGGTAGTCATGGACTGGATGGCGATCGGATGTTCTCCACCGATGGTCAGTCCGCCTATGGCGACCTGACTGGTTTTCCTTCGGAGCGTGTAGAATCGTGAGCTGCAATACATGAGTGACTTGATTTAAGGGGTTGGTTCCCCGGATTCCTGAGGACCTTTGAATATTATCTCTACCCGTTCCTTGGCCGCATCTTCCTGGGTTGTTATGGACGACTCGTTCCGGGACACCCTTCCGAAATCGAAGACCGTAACATAGATGGCGATGGCCAGGAACATGAGCATGAATGAGGCCTGTGAGGTGGCGATTACTTTGATTGGAATCGGTTTCCTCATCAGTTTGGCGACCGTGGCAAAGGCCATGTGACCTCCATCGAGGACGGGTATCGGGAGCAAATTGAGAATAGCCAGATTGACATTAATCAGAACTATCAGGCTCATTACTTCGAAGAAACTGAACAGGGAAGTAATGTAAATGGCATAGCCGATTCCAACCGGACCCGATAAATTACTGATACCGATATTCGATTTAGGATGTATCAGGGCTCCCAAAACAGTCAGAGTCGTATCAACCGCCTGAACTACCTGATCGACTGGATTGATATGCCGGATATGAATTTCCCTCAACCAACGGATACCGACCATTGGCGTAGTATCTCCCGCCTTGTTGTAAACAACGTCTTCGGGAGTTATTGAAAATACCAACTCTTCTCCATCCTGCAGGACGGTCATGTTGAGCGGTGCGTCCGGATCCTCGCGTATTTCCAATCCGAGAACTGACCGGTGGTGGACGTTTTCGCCATTCACCTTTATAATTTCATCTCCTGATTTCAATCCACCCAAGAGGGCTGGGGAATTCTCCATGACAGAATCAATCTTCAGGGAGGTAGCAAAAATGATCCCCAGTTGGCGGATCTTTTCATGCTCCTCAAGAACCGGATATAGAGTGAAAGACATTTGCTCTCCCTCCCGATCGATCAATATGTCTGTTCGCGGGTTTCCTGCTTCGGACCGACGCACACCGGTAATGATCCCATGCATCACATCGTTCCAGTTCTTTACCTTCTCGTCATCGATTTCGAGAATCACATCTCCGGGTATGATTCCGGCCAGTTTGGCAGGTCCATCCCGTTCGGTTCCATTCTCATCGGTTAATGTTTCTGCAACGTACCCAACCTGGGTAGTTTCCAATTCATCAAGAACCGGCATGCCCGTTACCCAGAGGACAGTCGCCAGCGCCAAGGCGAAGAGGACATTGAAAAACGCCCCAGCGACAGATACGATCATCTTGTCCGCGTAGGAGAGCGGCGGAAGTGGTTCCTCTTCATGGTATTCACCCTCAATGCCGCGCATGTCAGCCAGCTGGGGGAGGGCAACGTATCCACCCAAAGGAAAAAGTGAGATTCGCCAATCGACGCCGCGTTTATCCTTCCACCCGAACAGCCTTGGGCCGAACCCGATAGAGAAGCGCTCAACCTTCAGGCCACGCCAGCGAGCAGCAAGATAATGGCCAAATTCGTGGATAAAGATCGATGCTCCGAAGAACAGGATGACCATGATAATGGCCAGTGGATTTGAAAGAATACGTAACAACATGTGTGCAAAGTACCGGATCAGTCGGCAAATTTCTTGATCAAGGATTCAGAAAACTGAATTAGGGTGGATTGAAGTGACATCAGATCGTCGATAGTTGAAGGAATCGAGAAATCAGCTTTCTGCAAACTCTCATCAATAAGTTTTGGGATGTTCAAAAAGGAAATCTTTTCCTCGATAAATGCCTGTACAGCGACTTCGTTCGCGGCGTTGAAAACCGCCGGTGCGATTCCGCCCGTGGACAGAGAATCCTTGGCCAGCCTCAGGCAAGGGAATTTATCAAGGTCAGGCGGACGCAACTCCAGTTTGTGGATTCGCGAGAAATCCATGGTATCGTGCGATGGCGTAACCTTGTCCGGGTAGGCCAGCACATGTTGGATTGGATATGTCATGGAAGGCGGTGCCATTTGTGCAATGACTGAACCATCAATGAACTCAACCATGCTGTGAATGATACTTTGCGGATGAATGACTACATCAATCGCATCGTGGTCCACCCCGAACAGCCAGTGAGCTTCTATCATCTCAAGGCCCTTGTTGGCCATTGTCGCCGAATCAATGGTTACCTTCCTTCCCATCTCCCAGTTCGGATGCTTGAGGGCATCCTCCAGAGTAACATACTCCAGTTCCCGCTGAGTATAGTGAAGAAACGGTCCGCCGGAAGCGGTTAACAAAATGCGCTTTAAGTGCCTCTTCTCGTCCATGCCTTCCAGGCATTGAAAGATGGCATTGTGTTCGGAATCGACTGGAAGGAGCTGCCCTTTGGAACTGTTGGCCACCGGCATCACAAATGATCCCGCCAGAACAAGGGTTTCCTTGTTGGCAAGACCGACCCGTTTGCCGGATTCGAGTGCGGCAATGGTCGGTTTGACTGCAATAGTACCAGTAGTCGCAACGATCACCACATCCGCTTCGGGAAGTGTCGCCAGTTCGAGCAAACCATCCAATCCCGAGTCTTTGAAAAGTCTTTGGTGAGGCACTTTGAATTCCTCGCCGATTTGTTCCAGATTTGTGGCATCCTGGTTTGCGGCAATTCCCCACAGATGAAATTTATCCGGATGTTCCCGGATCACTTTCAAAGTGTTTTCCCCAATGGAGCCAGTTGCCCCGAGGAGGACGACTTTCTTCGGATCAGCCATTTGGATTAAATCAACAACCAGATCAGGAAATAGGCGACCGGAAAAGCAAGGATGAGGCTGTCCGTCAGGTCGAGAAACCCACCGATGCCCGGAATAATGCTTCCAGAATCCTTAACTTTGGCTTCTCGCTTGAAGGCACTTTCGATCAGGTCTGAAAGAACTCCTGCCAAGGTAATGAAGAATGCAAAAACTCCGGCCCACAGCAGGGTCAGGTTGCCAGGCAAGTATTCGCCCAACCATGCAACTAAACCAATGCTGACCAAAATCGAAAGGACAACTCCACCGGCAAGACCCTCCCAGGTCTTCTTTGGACTGAAAGCGGGTGCCATGCGGTGTTTCCCTAACCACATGCCGGTGAGCAAGGCGCCCACGTCACCGAATTTCGCAACTGCAATAATCCAGAGAGTTAACATCATATCGAATTCGTGAATCGTGAGAATTACCGTGGCGAAAGGGATCC
>JAUVDD010000370.1 GCA_030595525.1 Puniceicoccales bacterium | reverse complement strand
CCACACTCACTTCCACAGGGATGGCGACAGGAAATGCCCGAAGATAGGAAATTATTCCATCAATATGCTGATCACTCAACATGCTCCAGGCGACCATCGGCGTACCTGGTCGACCAAGGCGGACCGTCTTGCGAATAAAATCGTCAGAGGCGGTTGCCAGAAAATCCCGATTACCGATACTTGGCGCAAGGCCCGTTTTTCCCACACCTTCTTCCTGGTGGCAGGGAATACACATCGCATTGAAAGTTGCCTCTCCTAATTGCATCAACTCTTCCGGGTTGAGCAATTCTCCGGGTTGTGCAATCATACCCAAAAGCCCGCCCGGCATCGAATCAGAGGCATTAATTTCCGTCTGAATATAGGCAGAAACGTTCTTCATCGCATCTTCAGTGGGTACGGTCATCGCCATCGGACGCATCTGCATCCCTTCCGTGTCCGAAGGATGGTATCCACGCTTTCCTTCCTTGAACTTTTTCATGGCATTTACCAGATACCAATCCTGCAGCCCAACCAGTGAAGGAGTCTTCATATCCGGTTTTCCTGTCCCATCAGCTCCGTGACATGTGGCGCACAACATATAGGTGGCCTTTCCCTTTTCTACATCTGCTTCAAAGGTTGTTGAAGGAAGAGGTGCCGACAGCGATTTTATGTATTCGATCACCGTGTTGATGGTCTGGTCATCCTTCAGGGTTAATGCCATATTTCGCATCGTAGCCCCTTCCGCATCATCCAAATGTGTCCCCCGTTTACCTTCTTTGAACTTGGTGAGTTGACGATACAGGTATCCCGAATCCTGCCTGTTCAACGCTGGTGCCTTCATGACCAGGTTTCCTTCGCCATTTTTACCATGACAAGGAATGCAGGCTTGAAAAATCGTCTCGCCGGGAGACATGACCCTGCTGACACTAATTTCCTCAAAATCGTTAACGAATACGCGAGAGGAGGCGCCTTCCTTCCTCTCGATCGCGTCTTCCAGGTGTTTATAGATTCCGTAGCTGAATATTGCGATTAAGCCCGCACCAAAACAAAGTGTGAACGCACCTATTAATATTAGAGGAACATTATCCTCAGACTGAGGACGTCTAGGTTCTTTGGGTGAGGTCATGTGGAGAGGTCAGTGGAGTGCGTCTTTCCGTGTGCCATTTCATTTTGAAAATTCACCTTCACTATAATTAAAGAATAAAGGGTAGTTTATTATTTAATATGCTTTTTCCACATAAAGGAAGCTAATTTTACATATTTCTAAAATTAATAGTCTTCCTTCTAAAAAACAGAGGGATCCAGACCGGGGATACCCCCATAAAACTGCTCCTGATGGTACTAGAGTTCTACTCTATAGAGCACAGAGCTAAGCGCTGGAACGGATAAGCCGGAGGAGATATCAACACTTGATTCCTCCGATGCATCAACCTGGCGAACTTGTCCTGGAACGTTTTTTGCCCGATGGTGGGATCCGGTAATGATCCAGCGTGTAGCCTTTTCAGGAAGATCTACTCCCGGCACCGACAAATCGAAGTTAGTGTCATCATCAGTTGGATTCATCACACTGATTGTTAGGATCTTCCCATCATCGGATCTGGAAGAGGACACATCGAGATCTCCGAAATCATCAACGATCAGAATAGGAATCCTCTGCCACTCAGAACGATACAACTTGAGAACAATTCCAGTTGTAGCGAATTCCGCCTTAGTCTTGGTGGTCTTCACACAACCGATCACATTGACGGTCTGTGCATAGTTGGCGATTTGAATGAGATCACTTTGGCGATAGAACTCATGTAATCCGGCCACCATACCTAGGGCGTCCTTCAAGTCATAGACACAACCCAATTCACCGTAATGGTAATCCCCATGCCAGTAATTCCATTCGTCCATGGCGATCGGCATAGTCCTCCCAGCGAGTTGTTTGATCGTTGGTTGAAGACGCCGATGCTCATTTGATATGCGCCGAATCTGATCCTTGAGCAAATTGACATGTTTCACAGTGGGAAGTTCTGTATTCTTCGTCCATGGCTTTCGACCCGCATAAAAATGTTCGGAAAGGAAGGTCATGTGATTCGAGCAATCCTCCAGCATACCGACCGACCAAAGCCGATCCGCCTTTGCTGCCACAGGATCGTGATTCCGATTCACCTGATTAACCGCACCAACAGCGATGAGTTCCAGATCAGGATCAACAGCACGCATGGCATCCACAATCAGGTTGTTTTTCTGGACATAGTGATGCAACTGCATGAATCCGAGCTGCCAGGCTCCCCACATCTCATTTCCAATGCACCAGTACTTCACCTTGAATGGGTCACGGTTGCCATTCTTAATCCGCCAATTGCCCCCGACTGTATCTGACCCAGAGTTGCAATATTCCACCCATTGAGCGGCAGTATAATCATCCCCAAATCCAGTATTCACAGCGATGGTCGGCTCAGTGTTAATTTGGCGACAGAATTCGATGAATTCATCCGTGCCAAAATCATTGTGTTCAACTCCCGTCCAGGCAGGATTTTTTCGCGGTGGCCGCTGGTCGCGCTCACCAATTCCATCCCGCCAGTTGTAGCCACTTACAAAATTGCCACCCGGCCATCGATAGATCGGCGAATTTAATTCCCTTAGCAGGGCAATTGTGTCAGCACGCATTCCCTTGATGTTGTCTGCAGGCATTAGCGAAAGCGTTCCTATACAAACCTCCCCTTTTATTACTTCAATCGACAGTGTGGCCGATTTAGTATCGGCGATGGATTTGAATGTGTAGGGGGATTTCTGATACTCGCTGCCATTCGTTATAAAGTCTATGCTTTGACCACCTGTTCCATCAGGATCGGTAGCCAAGGTCACCCGTACCACGCTGCGTTTGG
>JAUVDD010000200.1 GCA_030595525.1 Puniceicoccales bacterium | reverse complement strand
GGTCGATTATTCCCAGGACCAGTCCGAGTACATTAAGGACATGCTCAAGGATCTTCAGAACAATGTTCTAAGCGCCATTATCCTGGTGATGATTGTCTGTGTAGCCGCTTTGGGAATCCGCAGCGGATTGTTAGTCGGTCTGGCAATTCCCGGATCTTTTTTAACGGGTATGCTAACGCTTCAAGTAATGGGGCTGACCGTGAATATGGTCGTGCTTTTCAGTCTGATACTGGCCGTGGGGATGCTGGTTGATGGTGCCATCGTGGTGGTGGAACTGGCCGATCGAAAAATGAATGAAGGGCTGCCCCGCAACAAGGCATACCTGATCGCCTCCCAACGCATGTCGATGCCGATTATCTCGTCCACGGCGACCACTCTGGCCGCATTTCTGCCGCTTCTATTCTGGCCGGATGTCATGGGCGAGTTCATGAGATACCTTCCCATCACCTTGATCGCGACACTTTCAGCAAGTTTGGTGATGGCCTTGATTTTTGTTCCGACGGTTGGGGCGTTGATCGGCAAGCCCGGACCTGCGAGCCATGACACAATGAAAAGTCTGGCTGCTGCTGAAGGTGGTGATTTGTCTCAAATGATAGGATTTACCGGATGGTATGTTCGTATGTTGGAAAGATTTATTCGGTTCCCGGGCATGGTTTTGCTGGGAGTGGTTCTAGCGTTCATTGGAGTCATCTTTATTTATGGGAAGTACGGCATGGGGATGGAGTATTTCCCGGATGTGGATCCGGAGTTCGCCACGGTCAAGGTAAGGATGCGGGGTAATCTCTCTGTTCGCGAAATGGATGAATTGGTTCGCGAAGTGGAGGAGTGTATTTATCCGGTTGCGGGTATCAAAAGTATTACTGCCCGATCGGGATTGGGATTCGGCGGACAGGGGATCACAGAGGACACCCATGGCTTGATACAACTGGAGTTTTTGGACTGGCAGGAACGACCAAAGGGTAAGGAAATCCTGAAGGATATAGCCGAGCGGACCAAGGGAATCCCGGGACTGATTATCGAGCAATCGGCTATGGAATCCGGGCCGCCAACCGGCAAGGATATTCAGGTGGAATTGAGTTCTTCTCGTCCTGAAATTCTGGAACAGATGGTAGAGGAAGTTCGCAATTACCTTGAAACGGTTTCGGGATTGAAGGACGTTGATGACTCTCGTCCGGTCCCCGGGGTGGAGTGGCAGTTGAAGGTTGATAGGGCTGAGGCTAGCCGTTTTGGAGCAGATATTTCAACGGTTGGAAGCTATGTTCAGTTTGTGACAAATGGCCTGCTGCTCGGAAAATATCGTCCTGATGGGGCAGATGATGAAGTCGATATCCGGACGCGATTTCCGGCAAGCGACCGAAACCTTGAGCGCATCAAGGAACTGCGCGTCCGTACCAGTGCCGGGAATGTTCCTATTACGAATTTCATCGATTGGGAACCCGCTGCCCAGGTAGGAAAACTCGAGCGTGTGGATGGACGTCGGTATTATACAGTTACTGCCAATGTGGAGGAGGGCGTGCTGACAGACACCATGGTAAAGAATCTTGAAGACTGGGTAGATGAAGTCGAAATTCCGGATGGTATTGTAGTCCGCTTCCGCGGGGAGAACGAAGATCAGATGAAATCCATGATCTTTTTGCTGAAGGACTTCTTTGTGGCGATCTTCATTATGGCCATCATTCTGGTGACGCAGTTCAACAGTTTTTTCCAGGCCTTCCTTGTGTTAACCGCAGTCATTTTCAGCACACTGGGCGTATTTCTGGGATTATTAATTACGGGACAACCCTTTGGGGTGGTGATGAATGGAATCGGGGTGATTTCGTTGGCCGGAATTGTGGTGAACAATAACATCGTTCTGATCGATACGTTTGATTACCACCGCAAATCGGGAATGCGCGTAGCTGAGGCGGTCCTTAGAACCGGTGCGCAGCGGTTGCGGCCGGTTATGTTAACCACCATCACAACGGTCTTGGGGTTATTGCCGATGGTTCTAAAGTTGAACATTGACCTGGTAAACCGCGATGTAACTTACAACGCACCTTCGACACAGTGGTGGGTGCAGTTGGCGACTTCAGTTGTTTACGGCTTGATTTTCGCTACCTTCCTAACGCTGGTATTGACGCCTTGTTTGCTTGTTTTGGGAGATAATATTGGAATTCGCCTGAAGAAGGGTTCGTCCAAAGCAAAAGCCTTAAAGGCAAGTCCTGATTATCCAGCAACTGTGAAGGCAACTTCCTTTTATCGATCACCGTTTCCAAATCCAATAATCGCCGCCGAGGGAACGCCCTTGAGCCTGAAAGACCATGCGGATGAGGAACCCGGTTGGGTATTTGCTGTAAGCCCGGATGGAAACGAGGGTTGGGTCCCGCGGAAATGGCTCCGGATTGAAGGAAACCGGGGAACGCTTTTGCGAAATTACAATGCAACAGAACTGGATATGGAAAAGGACGACTCTTTCCGGATCACTTTGGTTCTGGATGGCTGGTATTTCGGACAAAACGAGGCGGGTGAATCCGGGTGGATTTCTGGCAGGCTGGTCCAAATTCTAGAGCAGGGAAAAGGTTCGGAGGAAGAAGTTTAAAGATCAGGATGTCTTTGCCGGGAATTTAATGGTATTCCTGATTTTCCGGATAACTGAGCTTCGGTCCAGACCGACTGAGCTTCTGATGTCATCACCCGTTGTTCCGTGATCGGTGAACGCATCGGGATAACCAATTCGCAGGACCGGGGTTTCCATTTCAAGCTCATTCAAGGTTTCCATGACCGCGGATCCGAGGCCGCCAACGATTGAGTGATCTTCAAAAGTAACAAAGAGGGAAGAGGATTGAGCCTGTTCGCTCAATAAATCCTTATCCAGTGGTTTGGCAAAGCGCGCGTTGACCACTCCTATCGACAGACCTTCCGTCTCCAATTCACTGGCAATCTCCAGCGCATCAGCAATCCACGGTCCAAGAGCCCAGAACTGAACAT
Source organism: Puniceicoccales bacterium (assembly GCA_030595525.1). Lineage (GTDB taxonomy): Bacteria > Verrucomicrobiota > Verrucomicrobiia > Opitutales > Oceanipulchritudinaceae > Oceanipulchritudo. The sequence continues at coordinate 1,132 of JAUVDD010000200.1, read as the reverse complement.
CAGGCCCCTTTTTGAGCACCTCTGCCTTGCCGATTTCCAAGAGAACAGGAGTTTCCTTAGGCATGACTCCCATGGCCCGCCCTCGTGGGTAGCGAATGAAAGTTGGGCCGTCGAAATTGAGGCATGTCCAAAGCATGTCAGCGAGTTCATCCTCATCCTTCGGCTGCATGATTGTAGTATTGGGAATGCAGCGCAAATAACTGATATCAAATAATCCGTGGTGTGTTGCTCCATCGTTTGGAGACAATCCTGCCCGGTCCATGCAAAAGACCACTGGGAGGTTCTGCAGACAGACATCATGGATGATCATGTCATAGGCCCGCTGTAGAAAAGTGGAGTAGATGGCAACAATCGGGCGCATGCCTTCACAGGCCATACCTGCAGCGAACAGCACAGCATGTTCTTCTGCGATGCCAACATCATAGAATTGTCCCGGGAGTGAATCCCGAAGAAAGGAGAGCCCCGTGCCTGGTGGCATGGCTGCCGTTATTCCGATTATACGGCCGTCTTTTTGGGCGAATTCAAGTAGTCGTTGACCAAAAACATCCTGATAATTGGGAGGAGTATTTTCCTTTTTGGGTGGTGCCTGACCGGTATTGATATCGAAGGGTCCGAGACCATGAAATTTCTCTGGGGCAGCCATTGCGGGATCATAACCTTTCCCCTTTTTGGTCATCATATGCAGAATGATTGGCTGGTGGGATTCCTTGGCAAATTCAAGATGCCACATGACGGATTCCAAATCGTGACCATCAATCGGACCAATGTATCGAAGACCATACGCCTCAAAAAGACTCGATCCTACGAAGAAGTCCTTGGTTTCCCTTTTCCACTTTTTCCCCACTTCAAGAACAGATGATCCGCCAGGGACATTTTTCAAAAACGAGGCCAACCGCCGATCGATCTTATTATAGACGGGATTTGTGATGATCTCGTTGAAATACTTGGCAAGCGCACCGACATTCTTGGCAATCGACCATTCGTTATCATTGAGGATAATGATCAGCCGAGATGTGGTTTCAGCAATATTGTTGAGTGCCTCCATGGTCACACCGCAGGTGAAGGCTGCATCACCGAGTACGGCAACGACATGACGGTCTTCCTTTAGCTGGTCGCGTGCGGCAGCCATCCC
>JAUVDD010000385.1 GCA_030595525.1 Puniceicoccales bacterium | reverse complement strand
GCTAGGTGAAAACATCCTCGGAACCGATTTTTCATTTGATGCGGAAATCCGATTGGGAGCAGGTGCGTTTGTGTGTGGCGAAGAAACCGCCCTGATTGCCTCCATTGAAGGCAAGCGTGGTAGTCCGGAACCACGGCCACCGTATCCCTCTGTCAAGGGCTTGTGGGGTAAACCCACTTCAATCAACAATGTTGAGACGCTTGCCGCGGTATCCGCCATTTACGAAAAAGGTGCCGAGTGGTTTGGTTCCTACGGGACCGAAAAGTCGCGTGGAACCAAGGTGTTTGCGGTGACTGGGAAAGTGAAATACTCCCAATTGGTTGAAGTGCCGATGGGTATTCCTATTCGCACTATTATAGAGGATATCTGTGGGGGTGCATTGGATGAAGCCGATATCAAAGGCGTTCAGACGGGCGGTCCTTCAGGAGGGGTTATTCCACAGAAGCACTTGGATACGCCGGTCAGCTATGAAAGCTTACAGGAATTGGGATCCATAATGGGATCCGGTGGCATGCTGGTCATGGATGAGCGGGATTGCATGGTCGATGTGGCTAAGTTCTACTTAAAATTCTGTGTAGATGAATCATGTGGAAAATGCGCTCCTTGTCGGATAGGCGGATACCAGATGCTTCAGCTTCTGGATCGTATCCATCGTGGACGTGGAGTGGAAGACAACATAGCTGACCTGAGGAGGATATGCAGGTGTATGAAGGCAGCCTCCCTTTGTGGATTGGGGCAGACAGCTCCCAATCCGGTATTGTCGACACTCAGGTATTTTGAAGATGAATACCGGGCCTATATCGAGGGCGGCATGTCGTATGCCAGGAAAATGAAAAAGCGCCAAGCTGCAGCTAACTAATGAAAGGGTGATCCAGAATGATTCAGAGAATAATTCATGCAAAAATCAACGGGGTTGAGGTAGAAGTTCCGGAAGGAACGAGCATCCTTGACGCGGCACGCGGGGTGGGGATAAAAATCCATTCACTGTGCAAGCATCCTGATTTGGAACCCACCGCTGCCTGTGGCTTGTGTATCGTCAAGATCGCAGGTACTCAGAAAATGCCACGGGCTTGTGCCACTCCACTACAAGACGGAATGGAGGTCACGACCAACGATGGAGAGCTGACTGCAATCCGCCGAACCGTACTGGAGTTGATTATTTCCAATCACCCGAATTCCTGTCTCACTTGTGGACGGAACGGGAATTGCGAACTACAGACGCTCGCAGGCGAGTTCTGTATCCGGGATGATCGGTTTAAGCGCTATGTTGCGGACCTGGCACCCGACCATTCGAACACTTCGATATCCATCGACTTCACAAAGTGCATCAAGTGCGGACGGTGTGTCCAGGTCTGCCAGCAATTGCAGGACGTCTGGGCATTGTCATTCCTTGATCGCGGAATCAAGACACGTATGGCTCCAGCGGGTGATATATCACTGGCGGATTCACCGTGTATTAAGTGTGGCCAGTGTGCGGCTCATTGTCCGACCGGTGCAATCGTCGAGAAGGATGAAACAATCACTGTCTGGCGTGCATTACGCGACAAGGAGAAATACTGCACTGTGCAGATTGCTCCAAGTGTCCGGGTGGCAATAGGAGAGGAGTTTGGGTATCCTCCGGGAACAAATCTCAATCGGAAGTTGTACGCAGTACTTCGACGCCTTGGATTCAAAGCTGTTTTTGACACGAACTTCTCAGCCGACCTCACCATTATGGAGGAAGGCAGTGAATTTGTAGAAAGACTGGTTCATGGGAAAGGACCCTTGCCACTGATAACTTCCTGTTGTCCGGCATGGACGGATTATATGGAGAAATTCCACCATGATTTTGTTGATAATTTCTCCACCGCGAAGAGCCCGCAACAGATGCTCGGTGTGATGGCCAAGACCTATTATTCAGAAAAGATGGGAATTGATCCTGCCAAACACTACCAGGTTTCGCTCATGCCGTGTACCGCCAAGAAGTATGAGCTTGAGCGGACCGATGAGATGTTTGCTTCTGGATACCAGGACGTGGACGTGACACTCACCACCCGTGAACTGGCAAGACTGATCAAGCAGTCCGGATTGGTGTTTGATGAAATGCCAGAGGAAGATGCTGATTCGCTCTTGGGAGAATACTCAGGTGCTGGCACAATCTTCGGAACAACTGGCGGTGTTATGGAAGCAGCCCTGCGAACCGGTTATTTCCTGATTACTGGAGAAAACCTTCCTGCGGAAGCGATCGACATAACGCCTGTCCGTGGTCTTGAAGGCGTGAAGGAGGCAGAAATCGATATCAAGGGCACCAAGATTCGCGTGGCCGTAGCCCATGGCATGGCAAACGTCGGAAAAGTGATGGACCGTGTCCGCCAAGCCAAAGAAAATGGTGAGGAGATTCCATATCACTTCATCGAAGTAATGGCTTGCCGCGGAGGCTGTATTGGTGGAGGTGGCCAACCATATGGGGTTTGTGATGATGTTCGCAGGCAACGTATGGAAGGGCTCTATCAGGAAGACCGGGATCATGAACTTCGGTTCTCTCATGAGAATCCCGAAATTAAGAGAATCTATGCCGATTTCCTCGGGAAACCACTCAGCGAAAAGGCAGAGAAACTTCTTCATACCAAATACGTGGCACGAAAAGTCTACCAAAAGTAAAAGAAATTGGCCGCAGCTCTTATAACTACATTCCTCTTCTCACTGACAGCAATTTTCGCCACACAGGCATCCGTAAGAATTGGGCCCGTAAGGGCTAACCTCGGACGCTTGCTGGTGGCGGCACTGTTGCTCGGTCTG